>DASSAT010000783.1:0-2460 GCA_035699305.1 Fimbriiglobus sp.
ACGATCTCCACCGCCTGAATCCGTCGCCGTAGGTAGAGCAGGCACGCCACGCACACCAGCCCGATGGTGAGTGCCGCCTCCCACGGCTGCGGCTGGTCGCGCGGCCGGACCCGGTCCCAGTCGGCGCCCAGACACCACAGCCCGACCAAGTATAGGTCGTTCCACAGGTCGATCAGCCGCCAGTGCTCGTCGAGGTCTTGGCCGTCCACCAGGAACGACCCCAGCATCCGGCACAGCACGAACACCCCGGCCCACACCATCACCAGCGGCACCGTCCGCCGCACCCAGACGGCCGTGGCGACCAGGAACAGGCTCAGCGTGACGGTCAACACCGCCCCGTAGGCGAGGATGCCCAGGAACTCTCGCCAGTGGTCGAAGTAGTACGCCTGCCAGTCGTAGAGAAGGCCGGCCTGGATGAAGAGCACCAGCGCCGGGACCGTGGTGAGCAGGTTGATGAACGCTGCCGCCCCGAGGCATTTGCCCAGGACGTAGTGCCACCGGCCGATCGGCTTCGAGAGGTAGAACGGCAGGCTGCCGTGGTGGAAGTCGTTGCCGACTAGCACCGCCCCGGCCAGCGCCAGGACGATCATGGCGACGTACCCCTCGAACCAGATGAAGTTGCCGAAGGTGTGCGCCGACCCGTTCAGGGCTAGCCGGTCGAGGAACCGCGTCAGGTCGCCGGCCCGGACCCGCAGCCCGGCGAGGCTGACCGTCTGGTTGGCGGTCTGGAGCTGAATCCAGACGACGAGGTACTGCCCGTAAAAGAAGAAGAAGAAGATCAGCGCCGCCAGGCCGTAGAGCGCCCAGAACAGCTTGCGGCGAAACATCAGCCGCAGCGACACGCGGGCCATCGCCCACGACCCGTTGAGCGGCCCGCGCAGGGTGCCGCGCCAGGGTCGATATCGCAGCAGGGCGTCGGTCGGGGTGGACATCGAAATACTTCTTCCCCTGGGACCGCGGCCGTCCCGGCCGCTCTTGCTGCCCCAGTCCGGTGCCCCCCGGCAACGCCCAAGCGCCTCGACCGTCGTAGCAAGAGCGGCCGAGACGGCCGCGGTCCCAGGGATTACGCGTTCACCGTCCGCAGGAACAGTTCTTCCAGCGTCTCGTCGTCGCGGACGAGTGCCCGGATCACCACGTCGTTGCACCCGGCCAGCTTGAAGAATAGCAGGTTCGACCACCCGGCCGGGACCACCACCCGCAGCTCGCCGTGTCCGTTGTCGGCCAGCACCGTCACGCCCTCGCCGAGTAGGTCGTCGCGGAACTTCGCCACCTCGCCCTGCACCCGAATCTTGAACCGATCGGCCCGCCGGGCGCACAGCTCCTCGACCGTCCCTTGCCCGCGGACCACCCCACCGGCCAGGATCACCACCCGCTCGCACACCGCCTGCACGTCCGCCAGCAGGTGCGTCGAGAGGACCACCGACTTGCCGTGGTCGGTGCCGAGTTCGCGGACTAGCTTCAACAGCGCGTCGCGCCCGGCCGGGTCGAGGCCACTGGTCGGCTCGTCCAAGAGCAGCACCGGCGGATCGTGGACCAGCGCCTGCGCCAGCTTCACCCGCTGCTTCATCCCGGCGGAGTATTCTTCCACTTTGCGGTAGCGCGCCTCCTCCAGTCCAAGATACCCTAGCACTTCGTGCGCCCGTCGCTGCGATTGCCGGCGGGACATGCCGTACAGTTCGCCGGCCAGCCCGACGTACTCGATCCCGGTCAGCCCTGGCACCAGCGCCTCCGCCTCCGGCATGAACCCGATCAGCCGTCGGAGCCGCCAGTTCGCGGCACTGTCGCGGTCGCCGCCCAGGGGTTGATCGAGCACCCGGCCGGTGCCGGCGGACGGCTCGATCAGGCCCATCAGGATTTTCAGCAGGGTGGACTTGCCGGCACCGTTGGGCCCGAGCAGCCCGGTCCGCCCTTGCGGAAGCTGTAACGTAACCCCGTGCAGGGCAGTGAACGCCCCGAAGGTGCGGGCGACCCCGTGGAGGTCGATCAGCGGCGGTTGGCCCATCGGTCCGGTCGGCTCGGTTAGCGAGGTCGTGCCCACGGGGCAATTCTACGTCGGCTTGTCAACCGGGGGGAAGCAATCGCCACGGGCGGGCGTCCCGCCCCGACGGCGCATACTTTACATCGCAAAGTAACACAAGGAAAGAGGAACATCCTGGAACAGCGGGAAGTGATGGCGGAATAGTCGCCGGAGGTTGCCCGGTTTGCCAACCCAGCGAGCGGGGGACGTTACTGATCCGCAGGTTGCCGAGGTTGCGCCGCGCGACTTGCCCACTTGCTGTTCTTCAGCCCGAAGGGCTGGGAGTCCTCAGCCCAGGGCAACGCCCAATCGCGTTCGGCTCGCGAGTTGCTGGTGTCAGGCTTCGCGGTCGCGTAGTTTGCTCAAGTACGCCAGCAACTCCTCCTCGTCGGCCCAGCCTTGCAGGTAGAAGCTCAACACCCGGAACGACTCCATCGTCACGC
>DASSAT010000784.1:0-3256 GCA_035699305.1 Fimbriiglobus sp.
CGCCTGGCGTCGTCCCGCGCGGCGACCGCCTTCGCCTCCTCGGCTCTCGCGACGCCGAGAGCGGCGTTGGCCTCCCGTTCCCGGAGATCGGCGTCGTGGGCGAACCCGTCGGCCCGGACCGCGAACACGGCGGAGACGACCGACCCGGCGAGGAGGAAGAAGACCGACGCCGCCACCAGCCAGGCGATGGCCGGCCGGCGCAAGGCCCACATCCACGCCCGTTGCAGTTCCGTCGCCCGCCGGGCGGTGATCGGCCGGCCGTCCAGATACCGTTGCAGGTCGTCCGCCAGGGCACCGGCCGACTGGTATCGCCGGCCCGGGTCGCGCTCGATCGCCTTTTCGACGACGGTCACCAGGTCGCGCGGAGCGTCCGGGCGGTGCTTCCGCAGTCGTGGCGGGTCGCCGGTCATCACCCGCCGGACCATCCTGTTCCGATCGCGCTCGTCGAACGCGGGGCGGAGGGCGAGCAACTCGAACAGGGTCAGGCCGAGCGCGTAGACGTCGCTGCGGGCGTCGTAGCGCCCATCGAACGCCTCGGGGGGCATGTACCGGAGCGTGCCGAGCAGGTCCCCGGTGTGGGTCAGGTCGGGCTGGCCCTCGGCCTTGGCCAGCCCGAAGTCGGTCACCCAGGCGGTGCCGTGGGCGTCCAGCAGCAGGTTCGACGGCTTGACGTCCCGGTGCAGCACCCCCTGGCGGTGGGCGTACTCCAGCGCCCCAGCGACCTGGACCCCGACGCGGGCGGCGCTCGCCCAGAACGCCTGCCGGCCGGAGGCGAGGCGGGCCGCCGACTCGGAGGACAGGCCGACCCGGGCGGTCTCGGCCACGACGCCGGTGTCGGCCCCGGGGGCGTCGATCCGGTCCGGGACGGCCGGCGGGGCGAAGACCCCGGTCTCCATCGCGCGGGCGGCCAGCGACGCCGGGCGCTCCGGGGTCGAGCCATCGCCCGCGCGCAGCTCCGCGATGACCGCGTCTAGCCCCTGGCCGGGGATGAACTGCATGACGTAGAACGGCACCCCGTCGTGTTCGCCGACGCCGAACACCGGGACGATGTTGGTGTGGTGCAGCCGGGCCGCGGCCCGGGCCTCCCGCTCGAACCGCTGCCGCTGGCGCGCGTCGGCGGTCATCCGAACGGGGAGCACCTTCAGGGCGACGAACCGTCCGAGGGAGACCTGCTCGGCCTCGTAGACCACGCCCATACCACCGCGCCCCACCTCTCGGATGAGCCGGAAGTCGCCCAGCACACCCTTTACCCCACCGCCCGGCGGGGCCGACGAGCCGGAGCCGTCGAGCGACGGCCCGTCGGTCGGGGCGATGTTCTCCATCATCGCCAGCGCCGGGAACACCTGACGGATCTCGTCGGCCAGGTCGGGGTGCCGGCGCGCGTACTCCTCAACCCTTGGCCGCTCCCCCCGCCGGTGGCGCGCGACGAACTCCTCGGCCAGCTCCAGCACCCGGTCGGACGCGGACGACTCCGTGGGCATGAGTCCCCCTCCATACTCCGGCACGCGGCGCCGCGGACCGGGGTGTCAGGTTGTCGGTCAGCCCCGGCGCACCTCTCCTTATTTCGTGTGGATGACCATCCAGAGTAGCGGGTCGGACGTCGGGGCCAACGTCAGGGTATCCGGGTCCGCCTCGGTGTGGGTAAGTGTCTCTGGTTCCGGGTGAAGCGATTCGCCCGCGGGCTGTCCTCCGTTCGGGGTCACAGCCCGGGGAAGCCGGGCGTCTGTTCGAGCAAGTCCCGTAGCCGCTTGATCGCCTTGAGGTATCGATGCCCGACCCCGGCCTTGGACATCCCGAGCACCTCGGCCATCTCGGCGAGGCTGAGCTGCTCGAAGTGTTTCAGGGCGAGTACCTCCCGGTCGAGCGGGTCCATCCGCACCAGGGCGTCCTGGACGAGCAGCCGCATCTCGGCCTTGACCGCCGCCTGGGACGGGGACGTGAGCGCCCCCATGAGCCGGGCGGCGAGGGACGCCGAGTCGGCCTCCGGGACGCCGCCGCGGTGGAGGGTGACCTCCTGGGCGGCGTCGCGCATCTGGGTGCCGAGGTGGCGGCGGTGGACTTCGGCCAGCTTCAACCCGGTCAGGTGCCGTGCCCACAGGAAGAACGGCAGCCCCGGGTCGGCGGCGTAACCCGGGATCTGACGGTGCATCTCCAGGTAGGCCTCCTGGAGGACGTCGTCGGCGTCCACCCGGCCCTGGAGTCGGCGGTTGAGGCGGAGCTGGACCATCCGCCGGAGCCGGTCGCGGGTGGCGGCGATCAACCCCTGCCAGGCGGTGGGGTCTCCGGCCGCCGCCCGGCGGGCCAGGTCGTCGGTGCCGTCGGTCTCGTCGGCCATCGGTCGCCCCCACAGTGGTTAAGTGCGCCCCGGGGCGGATCGTCTCACGGTGGGAGGAATAGTCCCCGATCGTAAGGTCAATTCCGCGGCCCGTCACCAGCCGCGAACCTGCAGAGCTAGTCGGAGACGAGCGGCCGCCACCACAGTCGCCTGTCGGTATGACGTACCGCGGAATCGGCGTGCCGATCCGGGAATACTCCTTCCCCCGCGAGACGATCCGTCCCGGGGCGCACTTACCACTCGAGGGCGACCGATGGCCGACGAGACCGACGGCACCGACGAGCTGGCCCGCCGGGCGGCGGCCGGAGACCCCACCGCCTGGCAGGGATTGATCGCCGCCACCCACGATCGGCTCCGGCGGATGGTCGATCTGCGGCTCGACCGCCGGCTGAGCGGGCGGGTGGACCCGTCCGACGTCCTCCGGGATGGGTTCGCGGACGCCATGACCAAGCTACCCGAGTACCTGGCCGACCCGAAGCTGTCGCTGTTCCTGTGGCTACGGCTGCTGGTCGGGGAGCGGCTTGCCAAGGTCCACGGCACTCATTTCGGCACCCGGGTGCGGGATGCCGCCCTGGAGGTATCGATCTACCGCGACGCCCTGCCGGCCGCGTCCAGCGCCGCCCTGGCCGCCCAGTTGCTGGGCAAGTTCACCTCGCCGACCGAGGCGGCCGTCCGCGCCGACCGGATGCTCCGGGTGCAAGAGGCGGTCAACGCGCTCGACCCGATTGACCGGGAGATCATCGCCCTGAGGAACTTCGAGGAGCTGTCCCGGGCCGAGGCGGCGGCCGCCCTCGGGATCGAGGAGGCGGCGGCGGCCAAGCGATACGTGCGGGCGATCAAGCGGCTCAAGAACGCCCTCGGGGACGCTCCCGGGGGTGACTCCGTCTGAACCGGATCGCGTTGATCTCTTACCCCCCTCTC
>DASSAT010000785.1:0-3218 GCA_035699305.1 Fimbriiglobus sp.
CTCGACCCGTGTAGCAAGAGCGGCCGGGACGGCCGCGGTCCCAGGGGTCGGCGCATACAACATCCGTTAGCCCGGTCCCGTTGCCTCTCGTCGGACCTAGCCCATGCCGTTCGCCGCTGCCCTGTCCGCCGTTGCCGACACCACCCGGGCGCTGGCCGAGGTCTGCGACGCCGCCGCCGCGTCGCTCGGCGGCACGCCGGACCTGGCGTGCGTCTTCTTCTCCCCGCACCACGCCGGCGACGGGGAGCTGATCGCCGCCACCCTGACCGACCGGCTCGGCACCGCGAACGTCATCGGCTGCCTCGGCGAGTCGATCGTCGGCACCGCCCGCGAGGTCGAGCAGCGGCCGGCCATCAGCCTGTGGCTGGCGGCGTTCGGCGGGGCGGTCGAGGTCGAGCCGTTCCACCTCAACCCCGACGAGGGCCGCGAGGGGCCGACCCTCTTCGGCTGGCCGGATGCGCTGATCGACTGCGACCCGACGAAGACGACGCTCCTGACCCTGGCGGACCCGCACACCTTCCCGGTGACGGAGCTGTTCTTCCCGCGCGTCCACGAGGAGCACCCGGGGATGCCGGTCGTCGGCGGCATGAGCAGCGGGGCGATGGCGCCGGGCCAGACGGTGCTGATCCGCGGTCGGGAAGCGCTGTACGCCGGGGCGGTCGGCGTCCTCCTGCGCGGGGACCGGCGGTGCCGGGCGGTGGTGTCGCAGGGGTGCCGGCCGATCGGCCGGCCGCTGGTGGTCACGAAGGGTCGGGAGAACGTCATCGAGGAGGTCGGCGGCCGGCCGCCGCTGGACTACCTCAAGGGGCTTTACGACGAGCTACCGTCGGCCGACCAACAGCTCTTCCAGAAGGGGCTGCACGTCGGCATGGCGATGAGCGAGTTCAAGGAGGGCTTCGGCCGCGGCGACTTCCTGGTCCGCAACCTGTATGGGATCGACCGGGAGAGCGGGGCGCTGGTCGTCACCGACCGGGTACGGGTCGGGCAGACGATCCAGTTCCAGCTCCGCGACGCGGACACCGCCGACGACGATTTGCGGCAGCTACTCCGGGTGGACCGGGCGGCGAACGGCCCGGCCGGCGGGGCGCTCTTGTTCACCTGCAACGGCCGGGGGACGCGGATGTTCCAGATGCCCGACCACGACGCGGGGGTGATCGCCGACGAGCTGGGGCCGGTGCCGACCGCCGGGTTCTTCGCGGCGGGCGAGCTCGGGCCGGTCGGCGGGACCAACTTCATCCACGGGTTCACCGCCAGCGTTGTGCTGTTCAGTTAACGAACCACAGAGTCACAGAGGACACAGAGGGAAGAAACACAGAGGGGAAGACAGGGTTCAAAGCAGAAGAAGGGATTGCCTTGTCTTCTGTTTTCAACCCTGTTTGTTGTCTTGCTCGGTGTCTCTTCCCTCTGTGTCCTCTGTGACTCTGTGGTTCGTTTCTGTCTTCTCCCGCCGGGGCCGGGCCTGGATGTCGAACAGGCCGAACACCTCGTCCTCGGTCAGCCCCATCGCGGCCGGCTTGTCCGCTTGGGCCAGCAGGTCGTTGAACACCTTCCGCTTCGCCTCCAGGATCGTGGCGATGCGCGTCTCGATGGTGTTCTCCGTCAGAAAGCGGGTGACTGTGACCGGGTGCTTCTGGCCGATGCGGTGGGCGCGGTTGATCGCCTGGTCCTCGACCGCCGGGTTCCACCACCGGTCGAACAGGAACACGTAGTTGGTGAACTGCAAGTTCAGCCCGACGCTGCCGGTGCCGTAGGTCATCAGCAGGACATGGCATTCGGGGTCGTCGCGGAACCGGTCGAGGGTCGCGGTACGGTCGGCCTGCGGGATGCGGCCGTGGTACTGGAGCGGGCCGAAGGGCGAAAGCGCGTCCGCCAGGAACAGCAGCGGCTCCACCCACTGCGAGAAGACGATCGCCTTGCGGCCGCTGTCCGCGACCTCCTCCATGTCGGTCAGGAGTTGTTCGAGCTTGGCGCTCTCGCCGGTCAGCGGGTCGAAGTTGCAGATTTGTTTCAGCCGCATCACCAGTTGGAAGACGTGCTGGACGGTGACGGTCTCGCCGAGTTCGTTCAGGTGGACGATGCCGTTCTTCTCGGCCCGGTCGTAGGCGAACCGCTGGGCCGGGGTCAGGTCCACCTCCAGGTCGCGGAGGACCTTCGGCGGCAGATCCGACTGCACGTCCTCCTTGGTCCGGCGCAGGATGCAGTCGGCGGTCAGGCTAGCCAGCCGCTTCGGCGGGGTGTCCGGCGGCACGCGGCCGGGGTCCACGAACGCGAAGATGTTCACCAGGTCGTCCGCGTGGTTCTCGATCGGCGTTCCGGTCAGCGCCCAGCTGCGCGACCGGCGGACAGAGCGGACGGCGTGGGCTGTCTTCGAGCCGCTGTTCTTGATCCGCTGCGCCTCGTCAAGCACCACCACGTCGAAGTGGACGCGGGGGTCGGCGACGGTGTCTGCATCGCGGGTCAGCGACTCGTAGTTGATGAGCTTGAGCGGGCAGTTCGACACCAGCCACGTCGTCCGCCGCAGGTCGGGGTCGGCCGGGAAGACCTCGAACGGCAAGTCCGGCGCCCACATCTTCAGTTCGCGCGCCCAGTTGTGGATGAGCGGCTTCGGCGCGACCAGCAACGCGGACTTCACCATCCCCTGGTGAAACAGCAGGCGCAGTGCGAGGATCGACATCGCCGTCTTCCCAAGCCCCATCTCGTCGGCGAGCAGGGCCGCGTGTCGGGGCATCAGGAACGCGATGCCTTCGGCTTGGTATGGGAACAGCTTGAACGGGACTTCGAGTTGCCGGCCGTCGAACAGCCCGTCCAGCGGCGGCTGGAGCAGGTACAGCAGCCGGTCCTTGAACAGCACCGTCTCGGCCGTCGGCCGCGGGCGGACGCGCTTCCGCTTCGCCGCCTCCTGCGGGTCGTCGGGCAGTTGCGGCAGATCGACGACGTGCCGACCAGTTAGTTGTTCAGCGCGGGGCGGGGGTGGACGGTCGAGTTCCGGCGGCGGGGCCGGGAACTTCCATCCCTCGGTGGCGACGGACAGCTCCAGCTTGCCCAGCGACCGCACCCACGGCGCCTGGCTCAGCAGCCGCGCCTCGCGCACTCCCGCGGCCAACGGCTGCTCGAACCGGGGCAGAGGAAGCACGTCGGGCGAAGCGAGCAGGTCGATGAGGTCGTCACTTCTGATACCCCTCTCCCCGCTGGGGAGAGGGGTTAGGGGTGAGGGGTCG
>DASSAT010000786.1:0-3066 GCA_035699305.1 Fimbriiglobus sp.
CTGGCCGCGTCCGCGGGGGCGGACAAGACCGTGCGGCTCTGGAACGCGCAGTCCGGGGCGCAGGTGCGCAGCCTGGCCGCGGGGTCGCCGGCGTTCGCGGTGGCGCTGGACCCGGCCGGCAAGCGGGTGGCGGCCGGCTGCGCCGACGGGCTGGTCCGGGTGTGGGAGGCCGGCGGCCGGCACCTGCTGACGCTCTGGTCCGGCTCCGACGGCCGGTGGCTGGCGCTGACGCCGGAGGGGTACTACGCCGCCTCCGACGGGCTGGTCGCGGCCAAGGACTGGCGGGCTGGCGGGTCGGCGGCCGGGCCGGCGATCGAGGCGTTGAACGCCCCCAAGCTGGTGGCAAAGGCCGCCCGCGGCGAGAAGTTGCCGGAGCCGCGCTTCCCGGCGAACCCCGAGCGGTAGCGAGGGGGTGGTGGGCCTCAACCCCTCCCCCGGCCCCTCCCCGAAGCGGGGAGGGGAGAAAGACAAAGACACCCCTCTTCCTCCCCCGTCCCTCTCAGGGAAGGGGGCCGGGGGGTTAGGTGACGACCCCCGAACCCGCGCCCGGCCGCCGGCGTAACGGGAGTTGGCTTGTGCCTCGCCGCGGCCGCGGGGGTCCCTATACTAGCACGCTGTCACGGCTCACCCGAACCACCACGAATGGAGACGGTCTCATGCGGCGGACGATGCGGTTGGCTCTCGGTTCGGTCGTCCTCCTGGCGGCCAGCATGGCGATGGCCCAGACCGCCACCACGGAGTACTACCCGCTCAAGAAGGACACCAAGTGGACCTACAAGGTCGGCGAGACGACCATCACGGTGAAGGTCTCCAACAACGACTCCAGCGGGGCCACCCTGGAGACCCTGGTCAACGACAAGCCGGTCGCCAGTGAGGTCATCCGGGTCCAGTCCGACGGCGTCTACCGGACCCAGATCAACAAGGCCAAGATCGAGCCGCCGGTCATGATCCTCAAGCTCGACAACGGTAAGGTCGCCGCCAAGGGCACCAAGTGGAAGGTGGACAGCAAGATTCAGGACCAGCCGGTCAAGGGCGAGTTCACCATCACCGAGGACAAGGAGAAGGTGAAGGTCCCGGCCGGGGAGTTCGAGGCGGTGGTGGTCAACGGCCCGGACTTCGAGATCGCCGGCACCAAGACCGGGGTCAAGTACTGGTTCGCCAAGGACAAGGGCATCGTCAAGCTGACCTACAACATCGCCGGCAACGAGGCCATGCTGGAGCTCAAGGAGTACGCGGAAGGGAAGTAACCCCGGCGAACCCCGAGCGGTAGCGAGGGGGTGGGGTGGTCAACCCCTCCCCCGGCCCCTCCCCGAAGCGGGGAGGGGAGAAAGAAGCTGACTCCCCCTTCCCTCTTAGGGAAGGGGGTTGGGGGGTTAGGTGGATCGCCCCGCCCAGCCCGCCCGTTGCAACGGGCGGGCTTGTTCTTTATGCTCACCTCATCCCGCCGGCCCGCACGTCCCCGGAGCCTCCCATGCGTCTCGCCGTCACGCTAACCCTCCTGACCGCCGGCCCAGTCCTCGCCCAGACCTCGTTCCCGATGGTCACGCACTGCACCCCGACGGCCGTGCAGCGCGGTACGACCGCTGAGGTCGTCGTCGCCGGGCAGCAGGACTTCGCCGGGGCGTACAAGGTGCTCGTCGCGGGGGCCGGCGTCGCCGCCGAGGTCGTCCCGGTGAAGGGCAAGAAGGCGCCTGTCCGGTCGGTCACGCTCAAGGTCACGGTCGCGGCCGACGCCGAGTTGGGCGTCCGCGAGTTCCGCGTCGCCACCCCGCTGGGCGTCTCGTCGCTGGGGCAGCTGCTCGTCGTCGCCGACCCGGTCGTGGCCGAGACGCCCGGCATCGACACCCCGGCGAAGGCCCAGCCGGTGCCGGTCCCGTCGGTCGTCTGCGGGCGGGTCGAGAAGGCCGAGAACGTCGATTACTACCGGGTCCGGGCGAAGGCCGGCCGGGTGCTGACGTTCGCGGTGCACGGCGCCCGCATCGAGGACAAGATTCACGACTTGCAAAAGCACCTCGACCCGCTGGTCCGCGTCCTCGACGCCGCCGGCCGGGAGCTGGCCGCCAACGACGACGCCTTCTTCGCCGACCCGGTGCTGGCGTTCAAGCCCCCGGCCGACGGCGAGTACGTCGTCGAGGTCCGCGACGCCAAGTACGACGGCGACCCGCGGTGGGTCTACGCTCTGACGATCACCGACCGGCCGTTCGTCGCCCAAATGTTCCCGCTCGGCCTGACCCGCGGCCGACAGAACGAGGTCGAGCCGGTCCTCACCGACCCGGACGCCCGGCCGAAGTGGACCGCGGCCACGCCGGAGAAGCTCGGCATCCAAACGCTGACGTTCGCCCCGGACGGCGACCCGCTCAACCCGGCCCCGGTGGTCGTCACCGACCTGCCGACGACGCGCGAGGAGGAGCCGAACGACACCCCGAAGACGGCGAACCGGCTAGCGGTCCCCGGCGGGGTCAACGGCCGCATCCGGGCGGCGCGCGACCTGGACCACTTCGCGTTCAAAGCCGAGAAGGGCAAGCCGGTCCGGCTGGAGGTGTACGCCCGGCGCTTCGGCACCGTGCTGCGGTCCGACCTGGACGCCTCGCTCGACGTGATGACCCCGGACGGCAAGGTGCTGGCGACCAACGACGACGCGGCCGGCAAGGACCCGGCGCTGGTCTTCGCCCCGCCGGCCGATGGCGAGTTCGTCGCCCGCGTCCGCGACCTGAACAACAAGGGCGGCGACGGGTTTATTTACTACCTGGAGGCCAACGTCGCCCGGCCGGACTTCGCCCTCAAGTGCGACCCGTCCAAGGCGATGATCGGCCCCGGCTCGCGGACCGCGTGGTACGTCCAGCTGACCCGGCAGGACGGCTTCACCGACCCCGTGAAGGTCACGGTGAAGGGCTTGCCGGCCGGGGTGACGGCCAGCCCGCTGACGATCCCGGCGAACATGACGCAGGGCTGCGTGGTGCTGTCTGCGGCGAAGGACGCGAAACTCGATGCGTCGGCGGTCGAGGTGGTCGGCGAGAGTGGTCCGCTCGCTCCGCGAGCGGATTCTTCGGACCGCTCGCGGAGCGA
>DASSAT010000787.1:0-2514 GCA_035699305.1 Fimbriiglobus sp.
GCTGGTGGTAATCATGTGGGCGTACTCGGCCAGCAGCATCAGCCCGAGCTTCATCGAGTTCGAGTACTCGGTGTGGTAGCCGCCCACCAGCTCCTGCTCGGCCTCCGGCAGGTCGAACGGCAGCCGGTTGGTCTCGGCGAAGACGCTGGTCAGGAACAGCAGGAACGCCAGCGGCTGCACGAACACGAACCAGGTGTGCTGCTGCTGCCAGTGGATGATCCTCTCCAGATTCAGCGACCCGGCGAACAAGAGCACGCCGACGATCGACATCCCCAGCGGGATCTCGTAGCTGATGATCTGCGCGCTCGACCGCAGCGAGCCGAGCAGCGAATACTTGTTGTTGGCGCTCCACCCGGCGAGGATCACGCCGTAGACGGCCAGCGAGCCGATCGCGAAGACGTACAGGATGCCGATGTCCAGCCCCGGCTGGATGGCGAAGGAGAACTGGCTCTGGTAGTTCGTCTGGGCTTCGGCGTAGGCGGCGACGGTCGGCTGCGGGTCGGGCGGCGGGGTGGTCGGGCCGACCGGGACGACGGCGATGGCCATGAGGGCAGTGCTGAACGCCACGACCGGGGCGAGGAGGAAGAACACCTTGTCCACGTGCGACGGGATGACGTCCTCCTTGAGGAACATCTTGCCGCCGTCGGCGATCGGCTGGAGCAGCCCCCACGGCCCGACGCGGTTGGGGCCGCGCCGGTCCTGGACCCAGGCGGCGACCTTGCGCTCGGCCAGGATCAGGTAGGCGACGACGCCCATCACGAACGCCAGCACGCCGGCGATCATCAGGGCAGTGTGGAGCAGGTTGAACTCGGGCATCGTCGGTCCCGTCAAGCCCACCGATTGCCATCGGTGGGCTTGGGTTTGGTAAGCGCTAAACCGTCTGCAACTCGATCTTCTTCCCGATCCGCGGCACGTCCGTCAGTCCCGCGAACTCCGCAATCACCCCGGCCAACTCCTTGCGGATCGTCGCGGCCTGGGCCAGCCCCTTGCGGCCGAGCAGGTCGAAGGCGATCTGCAACTCGCCGCGGACCTCCGTCGGCGGCCGCACCGCCCGGCCGAAGTTCTGGGCCAGCCCGGCGTGGTTCACATAAGTACCGTCCTTCTCGTAGCCGGCCGTCGCCGGCAGAACGTACCGTGCGGCGTCGGTCAGGGCCGACGGGAAGAGGTCTTGCATGACCAGAAGCGCCGGCGGGGTCCAGTCGCTACCGATGGCCGACCACTCGCCCCCCGGGTCGCCGCCGGCCACGAACGCCGCCCAGAACCCATCGGCCGACCGGAAGGGAACGACCTCACCCTGGAAGTGCTTCAGCACCGCCTCGACGCCACGGCGGTTCGGGCACTTCTCCGCGCGGATCGTGAACCGCGTCGGCTCGACCGGGTTGCCCTTCACGTCCTTGGGGTAGTGGTCGTCCTCGCCGACGACCGGCACCGGTCCGAGCGTGAGTAGTACGTTCTTCGACAGCCCCTTGAACGCGACGGCGAACAGGTACGCCTCCTCCACGGTCAGGTACGGCGACAGCACCACGAGGAGACCGGATGCGGCCGCGAGTTCCTCCTTCAACTTCGGCATCAGTTCGTGCCAGGTGGCCCGTTGGCCGGCCAGTGTCGGGCGAACGATCCGCTCGCCGCTGTTGACGAAGTGGTAGCCGTAGCGGCCCTCGTCGCACATGAAGTAGCCCTGCGCGTCGGGGTTCACCCGCGGCCGCAGGCGGTAGACGATGTCCTTGTTGGCATCGACGTGGACGCTGCACCCGGTGCTGCACAGCGGACAGACGCCGTCAGTTTCCTTCAGATACCAGACCCGTTGCGTATAGAGGAAGTCCTTGCTGCCGAGCGCCCCGACCGGGCACAGGTCCACGACGTTGCCGGCGAGCTTGTTCTCCAGCGGCCGGCCGGGGAAGACGTCAATCTCCGAGTGATGGCCGCGGCTGGTGACGGTCAACTCGGCGGTGCCGGAGAACTCGCGGGTGAACCGCACGCAGCGGGTACACAGGATGCACCGGTCGGTAAAGAGCGTGATCGTCGAGCTGATGTCCGGCTTGTTCGGCGGGGTGTTCTTCGGGTCCACCATCCGGCTCTCGGACCGGCCGAACTGGTAGCTGAAGTCTTGCAGTTTGCACTCGCCGGCCTTGTCGCAGACCGGGCAGTCGAGCGGGTGGTTGAGCAGCAGACCTTCAAGCGTGTCGGCCTGCGACTTCTTCGCGTGGTCGCCGGGCTTGTAGTTCGCGTCGTAAGGCAGGGCGGGGATCGAAGTGTCGCGCTTGTCGTACTCGCCGGTGACGATGACGGTGCCGTCCTTCACCGGCGTCTGGCAGCCGGGGACGACCTTCGGCGGCATCAGCACCTTGCCGTCCTTCAACTCGCCGACCTCGACGAGGCACATCCGGCACGACGCCACCACGGTCAACTCGGGGTGGTAGCAGTAGTGCGGCACGAGGACGCCGGCGAGTTCGGCCGCCTGCACGCAGTTGAGGCGATCGGTGCCGATCTCGACCGGCTTGTCGTTGACGTAAA
>DASSAT010000788.1:0-3078 GCA_035699305.1 Fimbriiglobus sp.
GGTGGCCGACGAGAAGACCGAGGTCGAGATCTACCTGAGCGGCAACGTCGTCATCCGCAGCCTCAGCACCGACACGGTCGGCAACCGGACGGTGGACCAGGTGTACCGGGCGCGGGAGGTGTACTACGACGTGAACCGCCACCGGGCGGTGTCACTCGACGGCGACCTGGAGATGCGCATCCAGGGGATGCCGGAGAGCGTCCACGTCCAGGGCCGGGAAGTGTGGCAACTCAGTCGCAACGAGTGGCGGCTGTTCGAGACCAACGTCTTTTCCAGCAAGCGGCCGGCCCAGCCGGGGCTGCGCGTGACCGGCGACGAGGCGACCCTGACCCAGCAGAACACGGTCCGGCGGAATGTCTTCGGCCGGCCGTACCGCGACCTCCGCACCGGCCAACTCGACGTCGGCACCGAGCGCATCCTGACCACCGAGCGGGTCCGGCTGCGGGCGTTCGACACCCCGCTCTTCTTCTGGCCGCGGTCCCGGGTGGACGTTAGCGACCCGCTGGGGCCGCTGGCCGGGCTGGGGTTCGGCACCGACACCATCTTCGGCACCCAGTTATACACCACCTGGGACATCTACCAGTTGCTCGCCCTGCGCGGCCCGCCGGGGCACAAGTGGGTGCTGTACGCCGACTACCTCAGCGACCGCGGGCCGGCCCTGGGCACCGACTACCGCTACATCGGTCGCGACCTCTTCGGACTGGCCGGGGCCAACCCGCAGACCGGGCAGGCGAACCGGCCGGAGTTCAACCAGCCATACTCGGGGCTACTTCGGCTCTACGGCATCAACGATGGCGGCCAGGACGTTCTCGGCGGCGACCGCGGCACGCTCCCGGACCCGCCGGACTTCCGCTACCGCTTCCAGTGGCGGCACAACCAGGACATCTACGAGCGCGGCACCACGTTCGTCCGCCTGCTCACCCAGGCGGAGCGGTTCAGCGACCAGAACTTCTTCGAGCAGTACTACAAGCTCGAGTACGACATGCAGCAGAACCAGGAGTCGTTCGCCTACCTGTACGGGGCGACCGGCAACCTGGGCGGGTCGCTCTTGGCCCAGGCGAATTGGGAGCGCGACTGGATCACCGAGACGGAGTGGCTGCCGCGGGCCGACGGCTACCTGCTCGGTCAGTCGCTGCTGCGGGACCGGCTGATCTACTCGGCCCGCGGGGACGTGGGGTACGCCCAACTGCGGCCGGCCGAGACCAACCCACTGCCGGTGCTCCAGACCGACCGCCGGGTGGAGACCGGCCGCGTCCACTTGAATCAGAAGCTCAGCGCCCCGTTCGACCTCGGGCCGGTCCGGCTGGACCCCTACGGGGTCGTGGACCTGGCGTACTACACCGAGGACATCCGCAACTACAACGCCGGCGTCACCCGGGCGACCGCGGGGGCGCCGACGTACTCCGTCCCGGGCAACCAGGCGATCTTCCTCGACCCGGCCGGCGACGACCGCGGCCGGTTCTACGGCGGCGGTGGCATCCAGGCGTCCACCACCCTGTCCCGGCTGTACCCCGAGGCGTGCAGCGAGCT
This sequence comes from Fimbriiglobus sp., assembly GCA_035699305.1. Classification (GTDB taxonomy): domain Bacteria; phylum Planctomycetota; class Planctomycetia; order Gemmatales; family Gemmataceae; genus DASSAT01. The sequence goes on from DASSAT010000788.1 coordinate 1,531, forward strand.
GTTCAACGTCCGCGGCCTCTACCACAAGGTCACCTACGGGGCGAACTACTTCGCCGCCTACTCGGACACCCCTTACTGGCAGCTGCCGCAACTCGACCGGCTCAACGACGACGCCTCCGACTACTCCTACCGGCTGGCCCGGCCGCGGCAGGCGGGGTTGATCGTAGGCCCAGCCGGGCAGGCGCTGACCAACTCGCCGCTCTTTGACCCGCAGCGGTTCGCCATCCGCAAGCTGGTGGACAACAAGTACGACACCCTGGACAGCATCGAAATCCTCCAGCTCGACGTGCGACAGCGGCTCCAGACCAAGCGCGGGTTCCCCGGGGCCGAGCACACGGTAGACTGGGTCACGCTCGACACGTCGCTGTCGGTCTACCCGGACGCCGACCGGGACAACTTCGGCCAGTCGTGGGGGTTCCTGGAGTACTACTTCCTCTGGCACGTCGGCGACCGGGCGTCGATCTCGTCGGCCGGGTGGTACGACCCGAACCAGTTCGGCCCGCGGTACGTCAACCTGGGGCTGCACTTCAACCGCCCGGACGGGACGCGGTTCTACCTCGGCTACCGGCACACCGACCCGATCGAGAGCCGGGCGCTGACCGCCAGCGTCGGCTACCAGTTGACGCGGAAGTACAGCCTGAACTTCATCGGCACCTACGACTTCGGGGTCAACCAGGTGCTGTCGCAGTCGGTCAACGTGGCCCGGGTGGGGACGGACGTGACCGTTCTGTTCGGGGTTTCGTACAACGCCCTGGTAAACAACTTCGGGGTGCAGTTCGCCCTGGTCCCGAACCTGGCGATGCTGGCGGGCGGCGGTCAGCCCGGGATGATGGGCAACTCGATCTTCGGCCGGCGCTACAAGTAGGTTGGGCCGAGTCGTCGAGTCCGGGAGAGTAGTAGGCACACTCCGTGTGCCGTCTCCGAAGAACGGCACACGGAGTGTGCCTACTACATTGCAACCCGGTGGGTCGGCGCTCGAAGACTCGCTTGACCCACCCTACCAGAACCGGGGCTTCTACGAGGCTCACATGACGACCGCCTGGCAGACCGACGAGCCGCCCGTGCGGGTCAAGCCGCCGCGGCGGTGGCGGGACAAGTTCGCCGAGGCGTTCCGCGGCGTGCAGCTCGGGGCACAGGGGCAGTCGAGCTTCTTCGTCCACCTCTTCTTCGCCTGTCTGGCGGTCCTGGCGGCGGTCGCCCTCCAGTGCGGCCCGGTCGAGTGGTGTCTGGTCGTCGGGTGCATCGGGCTGGTGTTCACCGCCGAGTTGTTCAACAGCGCGCTGGAGACGCTGTTCAAAGGTCTGGACCCGGCGGCGCGCGACCGGGTGTATCACGCGCTGGACATTTCCGCCGGCGCGGTGCTCGTGGCCTGCCTGACCGCGGCGACGGTCGGGGCCGTCGTCTTCGGCCGGAAGCTGCTGGTGATCGTCGGATCGTAGAAAGGTAGCGCACACAATGGGCCGCCACGGAGGGCGGCCCCTACAGGTAGGGGCCGCCCGTCATCGCCATCGACCCCTCGGCGATGAACTGCGGGCGGCCCCTACAGGT
>DASSAT010000789.1:0-6831 GCA_035699305.1 Fimbriiglobus sp.
CGGCCACTCCCCGACCGACGCGAGCAGGCGGGCGTACAGGAACTGGTCGTCCGGGGCGAGCGGCTGCCGGGCTTCGATGCGCTCGAAGGCGTCGAGCGCTTCCCGGCGGAGCCGGGGGTCGGTCTGCACCGCCAGCACCACCGCCCGGGTCTGCAACTGGGCCACGGTCTCCTGGCCGGTGAGCCTGGTCGGAACGCCGTGCTCCAGGATGCCGACGGACTCCAGCGTCTTGCGGGCGGCCTGGTAGTCGCCGCCCACGGAGACGATGACGCCCAGGAGGCGGACGGCGAACAGGCGGTCCTCGGCGGACAGGTCCCGGACGGCCAGCATCTTCTGGCAGAGCTGCTTTACCGTGTCCGTGTCGTTGGCCCGAAGGTAGAACGCGGCGGCGCCCCGGAGGGTGGCGACGTCGCTCGGACTCTCCTTCAACGCGGAGGCGTACAGCGACCGGGCGCGGTCGAAGTTGCCCACGGCCTCGTAGCACTGGGCGACGGCGAAGGCATGCTTGCCGCCGAGCCGGCGCTCCGCCTCCTTGAGCTGCTTCTCGGCCTCCGGCTTGCGGTCCGTGGCGACCAGGTACTGGACCAGCGCCACCCACGGGCCAGGCCGGTCGCCCGCCACCTGCACGGCTCGACGGATCGGCTGCTCGACCCGCTCGGCCGACTCCTTGGCCACCCGGCGGAGTTGGGACAGCCAGAGCAGCTTGCGGGGGTCGGACTCCGTGGCCGAGACCGCGCGCTCCGCGGCCTCCAGCGCCCGCTTCAAGTTCCCGGCCCGCGCGGACAACTCCGAGACGAGCAGGTCGTTGCCGGCCAGCGTCCCGGGACCATCCCGGAGCTTGTCCAGCACCTCCTCGGCCTCCCGGTATTGCTGCCGGTCGGCGTAGAGTTCGAGCAGCCGCTCGATCACGTCCGGGCGCCGCTCGCCGGCGTCAACCGCCTCGCGGTACTTGGCGGCCGCGGCGGCCGCGTCGCCCTTCAGGTCTGCCAGCAGCGCCTGGCCAAGGATTGCCCGCGTCCACCAGGGCCGCTGCCGGCGGACGGTGGACAGCAACTCCTCGGCTTCCGCGAGCCGCGACCGGTCGCCGTTCTGCGCCTTCCAGATCAGGTAGACTGCCCGCGCGGCCAGGGCGGTCGTGCCGCCCGGTGCGTCGATGTCCTGGATGTGCTTGAGCAATGCCTGGGCGGCCGCGTCATCCTTCCGCCGCAGGGCGTCGTCGAAGCTGGCGAGGTGGGCCGGCAGATCGCCCGGGGCCAGCGCGGTCAGCCGCTCCAGGAACCGGGAGGCGAGGTCGGCATCGCCGGCCGCGGTGGCAAGCTCCGACAGCCCCTTGAGGAGGCGGCGCGCGTCCCGGTTCGACAGCCGGGCCGCGCCGTCGGCGAGCCGGGTCAGCCCGGCCGCCGTCTGCGGGGTGGTCGGGAACGTCAGGATGCGCGCCTCGGTTAACTGGATCTCGACCGTCGGCCCGAACTTGCCGCGGGCCGTTTCCAGGACCTCCCGAGCGCGGTCCGGCTTATTGTCCTTGTGCTCCAGCAGCGCCAGCGCGATCCACGCGGGGGCCGCGTCCGCATACGTCCGGGTCGCCGCGAGGAGCGTCTCCCGGGCGGTCGGAAGCTTCCCCTGCGAGACCTGGAGGTCGGCCCGGAGGACGGCAGTGACCGGCCCTTCGGGGGCGGCCTGGATGACCTGCTCGACCCGCGCCCAGTCCCGCTTGTCGCGCGGCTTGCGGAGGACCTCGGCCAAGAGCAGCCGACCGAGCTGGACGTTCGCATCGGGGACCCGCTCGGCGAGACGCTCGTACACCTTGATCGCCTCGCCCCCCTGGCCCATCTCGACCAGCGTGGACGCGAGCCGCTCGTTCACGGTCGCCCACAGCGGGTCGCTCGGGTCGGTCGCGGCGACCGCCCGGTTGTACGCGGCGTGTCGGCGGTCGAGTTCGCCGAGCCGCTCGTAGCAGGTGCCGAGCAGCAGTGAGCCGGTGGTGACGAACTCCTCGGCCAAGCCGTTCTCGGACATCACCTCTTCCAGCGTCCGGGCCGCCGCCAGCCACTCCTTCTTGCCCGCCAGGATGCGCCCGCGGTGGAACTTGACGGCCAGCGCCAGCGCCTTGGTCTTCTCAACCTTGTCCAGCAGCACAGTCGCCTGGTCGAACTGCCCCCTGCGGATGCGGACGTCGGCCAGTGTGAGCTGGAGGGCGGCCGACTCGGGCAGGAGCTTCGCCGCCCGCTCGGCCGTCCGATCGGCGGCGGCCAGGTCGCCGGACCGGACCTCCACCCGCGTCAGCCGCTGGAACAGCTCGCCCACCTGTGCCCGGCGGAGCCGGCCCGCGTCGTCCAGGTCGGCGACGGCCTCGGCCGTCAGGTCCCCGACCGACCCGGCATACCGGTCGATTCCGCGCTGCAGCGCCGTCCGAGCCTTGGCCCACTCGGCCTCGACGGCCTCGCGTGTCTTCGGCCCCGGCTGACGTGCCGCGGCCTTACCGCGGTCCTGAGCCAGGTCGGCCACCGCGAGTAGCACATCCAGGTCGTCCGGGGCGAGCCGGCTGGCCCGTTCGACGGCCGCCGCGCGCCGCTCCTCCCGGCCGGTCGCGTGCCAGTAGGCTGCCGCCGCCAGGTGGGCCGGGGCCGCGTTCCGGTTAGCGGTCGGACCGAGCAGCCCGTTCTCGATGTCCTGCTTGTCGGCGTCCTCCCCCTCGTGGAGGTGCTCACGGCGGACCAGCGCCCGCCGGACGTACGCGGCGTACAGGTCCGGCTTGCGGTCGGTGGCGGTCTTCAACTTGTCCGCGGCAAGCTTCCATTCGTTGCGTAGCAGGTGGTAGTTGGCGTACAGCGCCCACAGTTCCCCGTCGGCCTGCTTGGGCGAGTCAGTGAGCGCCTTGAGGTGCCGCTCGGCGTCCGGCAGCAGCTTCGGCCCCAGAACCAGGGCCAACTCGGCGGCCCGCCGCCGCACGTCGTCCCGCGTGGGGTCGCGCCGGAGCACCTCGTCGAGGACCATGTATGACTGGAGCCGGAGCGGTTCCCGGGACGTTCGCGCCAGCCGGCCCAGGAGAAGGCCGAACCGGGCGCGGGTGTCGGTGTCGTCCGGGGCGTAGACCAGGTAGCGGCGGAGGTAGCCGACCGCCTTCCCGAGTTCCCCTTCGGCCTCAGCGGCGCCGGCCAGGTGCACCAGGACGCCGGCCTGGCTGCCGACCTGCTGCCGGTAGCGGAGGTGGGTGCCGACCGCGACGGCCGCCAGCCCGGCGACCACGACGCCGAGGAACTTCCAGTTGACGCGATACTTGGTGGTGCTCATCTGGGGTCCCAGCCGCGGGGCGCCGGGGGGCGAGGCGCCTGCGACGTGCCGTTGATGTCTAAGTTCGGTCCGGGACGGGGGCGCGGCTATCAATCCTACCGGGAAACCACTCCCGCGCGCTAAGCCCCGGGATGGGGCCATCGGGCGCGGGAGTTCGGGGACAGTGCCGCCCGAGGCGATCGTGACGATTCCCCGGGCGGCGGTCGTTTCAGGGAGCCGGTCGCGGCTCAGGCCGCCAGCGACTCCTTCCGCCGCAGCCGGCGGCGGAGCAGGCCGAAGACCGGCACCGCGGTCCCGAGCAGGACCAACCCGCCCGGGGCGGGGACGGGGTTGACCGGCTCGGCGTTGACCACCGTGGTCGCGGTGACGTTCGCCGTGGCGCCAACTCCAGACAGCCCGCTGATCTTGATCGTGTTGCTGATCACGAACGGGTTCACGCCGATCACGTCGCTGATGGGCGTGACGTCGCTGTCGTTGACGGTGGGGCCAGTGACCGTCGCCATCGCGGATGTGGTCCCGTCAACCGTACTCGTGGCCGAAGCGGTGGTCGCGCTGTCAAGAAGCGACGTAGAGATCGAGTTCGTGCCGGTCACGGTCGCCCCCACCGGGGCGAACGTGAAGTCGTCACGAGTCGTCGTGATGAAAATGTCGGCAGCGCCGAGGCTCACCGAGTCGATCGAGATGGTCTGGTCCGTCACCAGACCACTTGTGGCGGTCTGGGAGGCGGTCGCAGTGACCTGGATGTTGTAAAAGTTGTTGCTGACGCTACCCTGGATCACGCCGGCCAGAAGGTTGGTGTCCCCCGCGCCGTTATCGTTGATCGTTTGCGTCCCCGCCGACGTGATGGAGACCGAGAACCCGGCGTCGGCTCTCGACCCCGGGTACAGGATGGCGACAGCAGCCACGGCGGCCGCTGCCAAAACTCTCCGACGAAGCATGTTGGGCGTCCTCCTAAATACAAACCCGTCGTGAGCCCCCGGGCGACATTACCCGGGGGGTTGATACCGGAACGAGCGGGCCGCATCGACAGGCCCGCCCGCGCCACTCGCGGCGGCCAGGGCGACGTTCGCCATCTCCCGGGCCGTCACGTAGTGGAACCGGAACTGGGGATCGCGGTCCGCTCGCTCCCGTAACAGTTTGTGGAACTGCCTCATCGGCTCGCCCAGCAGTACGTCCTGGTTCGGCTCGTTTACGCCGTGCGTGTGCAGCTTGACGAAGTACCGGTTCGGCACGCCGGCCACCGTCACGCCCGCCCGGAGCCACAGGTCTAACCGGCCCGCGTCCGGCGGCTGCGTCTTCTGCAGGTTCGCGTTCTCGATCCGTGGGACGATACCCCACTTCCGCCGGCCCCAGTCCAACACCAGCGGGCCTTGGACCATCAGCAGCCCGTTCGGCGGCGGCTGCCCGGCCCCGACGTCGATCCCGGTGTCGTGCGACTTCGGACGTTCCGGGTCGTCCACCGCCCAATAGATGCTGTTGATCTTCCGCGTCTGCGTCTCGCTCGGGGCCGACGGCAGGGTGAAGTCCGCGTAGCAGCCAGTCTCCCGCAGCACGTCCAGTTCGTTGTTCACACCGCACCACCGGCCATCGGCGCGGGCGTTGTCGAGGCACCAGTTGCCGTGGATGAACCCGTACACGACCTCGCCCGTCACTCGGTCCCGCGCCAGCAGCCCGTGCCGCTCGGACAGCATCCGCTTGAAGTCCAGGAGCGTCCGCCGCAAGTTCTCGGCCGTGTCGTTGTCGTGGTGCAGGTGGACCTCGACCTCGCCGTAGCCGGCCCGGCACAGGCCGGCGAGCATGTCCAGGTATTCCGGCTCGTACTCCTCGGCGGGGTAAAAGAACGTATGCCGTGGTGGCCGGCCGTCACAGTCCCGGAACTCGCCGAACAACTTCGGGTACTCGTCCACCCACCGTTGGACCCTGGCCTTCGCTTTCTCGGGCGTGGCTCCGCCCCGCTTCGGCTCGTAGTGGTCGCAGACGCATAGCAGCAACTCCACCGGCTCCCCGGGCCGGGGGCCGCGACGCCGACCGCACGACCGCAGATACGGCAGCAGCCAGCGGTGCAGCCCCCGCCGGCGCAAGGCCGCCCCTCCAGCCAGCGCCACCGCGCCGACCCCCGCCGCCGCCGTATCGAGCCACCTCCCGACACCCACGCTGTATTCCTCCGACAGCTCAGCGCTTCACCGGGATGTTCTTCGACGACCGACCCGGCGGCCGGTGCGACCGGATCGCCACCGTGTCGTGCAACGCCAGGCCCGGAGCGTCGATGACCGTCTCGGTCAGCGTCAGGCCGGCGAAGGACAGGGCGGGCACAGGCGTCTGCACCGGCTCGGCCCGCGCGGTCCGCCGCCAGGTCCCATTCGCCGGGCCGCGCAGCCACCGGAAGAAGCCCACGAAGAACGCCGCGTTCAAGGTGGTGAACAGGGCCGGCAGCCGCAGGACGCGGAGAAACCGCGGCCGGTTCGGCACCCGCCCGGCGGCCAGCGCCAGCCCGTAGAACGCGAGCTGGCCGGCCGTCAGCCACCAGTAGCCGGGGTCGAGTGCCGTCAGGAGGACGCTCCCGGCCAGCGCCGCGAGCAAGAAGAACGGGGATGTCCAGCGAAGGACCTTGTGGGAGAAGAAGGTGAACGCGACCCAACCGTTGCCTGGCAGGAGCAGCCGCCGCAGGATGCCGAGGCTCTGGAACCCGCCGGCCCCGATCCGCGCCCGGCGGTGGAACTCGGCGGTCATCGTGCCGGGCGTCTCCTCGGCGGCGACCGCGTCGCGGTCGTAGATCATCCGGCACCCGGTCCGCAGGCGGGCCAGGAGCGGGATCACGAAGTCGTCCACCAGGGTGTTGTCCGGGATGGGGGTGTAGGCCGTCCGCCGGATCGCGTAGATGCCGCCGTTGGACCCGAGCAGGGCGCCGAGGCGGCCCTCGCACGTCTTGAGGAACGTCTCGTACTTCCAGTACAGGCCGTCCACGTTCCGACCGGACTCCGGGTCGGTCAGCACCAGCCGGCCGCAGACCACCCCCACGGAGCGGTCGCGGAACCAGGCGGCGAGCCGGCGGATCGAGTCCGGGTCGTTCCAGGTGTTGGCGTCCGAGAAGACGACCACCTCGGACCGGACGTGGTTGGCCATCACGTCGTTGAGGACCGCGGACTTCCCCCGGCGGGTGGCGAACGCGACGACGCGGACGCGGCGGTCGGTGAACTGGCGGGCGATCGCGACCGTCCGGTCCGACGAGCCGTCCGACGCGATCACGACCTCGAACTTGCCCTTCGGATACCGAACCGTCAGGGCATTGTGGAGCCGCTGAGCGATCTCCGACTCCTCGTTGTACGCGGCAATGAGCAGGGTGACGGTCGGCAGTTCGTCGTCCGACAACTCGGCCCGGCGATCAGACCGGCCAAAGAACCGGCTCGCCAGCCCGACGATGACCGGGTAGCCGAGGTAGGCGTAGCCAACCACGACCAGGGCGGACAAGACGACCGCGAGGACGAACGGAGGGAGTAACGTCATGACTCAGTCAGTTCGTTAGGCGTTCCGACGGCGGTT
>DASSAT010000790.1:0-9060 GCA_035699305.1 Fimbriiglobus sp.
GGTCTTCGCCGATCCGCTCGCGGAGCGAGCGGACTACATTCCCACGGGTGACGCACGATGCCCTCCGACCCGGACCGCGAACTCGACGTCGCCCGCCGCCGGATCGAGCAGCTCGAAGCCGCCCTGATGCGGCGCACCGAACTGCTGGAGCAGAAGCAGGCCGAACTCGCCAACATCAAGGCGTCGCGCGCCTACCGGCTGGTCCGCGCCGCCCAGAAGGGGGTCAACCGCCTCTTCCCGATCCACACCCGGCGGCGCGCGTTCGTGCGCTCCGGTCTGCGGTCGGTCGGCTCCGCGGTCGCGTGGGTGCTGGACGCCCGCGCCGCCCGCAACGGCCCGCCGCCAGAGGCGCGGCACCTCTCGGAAGCCACCCCCCCCGACGAGTATCGGCGATGGGTCAACCGGTTCGAGCCGAAAGCAGCCGACCTCGCCCGCCAGCGCGAGCACCGCTTCGCCCGCGCGCCGAAGGTCAGCGTCGTCGTCCCTGTGTACAACCCGCCGGCGCCGCTGCTGGAGGCGATGCTCCAGTCGGTGCTGGCCCAGACCTACGCCGACTGGGAACTCTGCCTCGCCGACGCGAGTACCGCGCCGCACGTCCGTCAGCTGCTGGATCAATACGCCGAACGGGACGCCCGGGTCCGGGTCCGGCCGCTGGCCGAGAACCGCGGCATCGCCGGCAACTCGAACGCCGCCCTGGAGCTGGCGACCGGCGAGTTCGTCGCCTTCCTCGATCACGACGACGCCCTGGCCCCCTTCGCGCTGTACGAGGTCGTCGCCGCAATCAACAGCCACCCGGACGCGGACTTCCTGTACTCCGACGAGGACAAGCTCGACCGCGCCGGCGAGCGGGTCGAGCCGAACTTCAAGCCGGACTGGTCGCCGGAGACGCTCCGCAGCCGCAACTACGTCTGCCACCTGACGGTCCTGCGGCGGTCGCTCGTAAGCGAGATCGGCGGGTTCCGAGCCGGGTTCGACGGGGCGCAGGACTACGACCTGGTGCTGCGGGCCAGCGAGCGCGCCCGGCGGATCGTCCACGTCCCGCGCGTCCTCTACCACTGGCGGATGCACGAGCAGTCCACCGCCGCCAACAAGTCCAGCAAGACCTACGCCTACGAGAACGGCCGCCGCGCCCTGGCCGAACACCTGGGCCGCCTCGGCATCGACGCCTCGGTCCACGACGGCCCGGTACTGGGCACCTACCAGGTCGTTTACCACCTGCGGACGCAGCCGCTCGTCAGCGTCGTCGTCCCGAACAAGGACCACCCGGAGATGCTGGCCCGGTGCGTGGACTCGTTGGCGAAGTCGAGCTACGCCAACTACGAACTGCTGGTGGTGGAGAACGGCAGCTCGCGGCCGGAGACGTTCGCCTACTACCGCGAGCTGCAAAAGCTGCCGCACGCCCGGGTGCTGGAGTGGGGCCAGCCGTTCAACTACGCGGCGGTGAACAACTTCGCCGCGTCCCGGGCGGCGGGCGAGCTGCTGTTGTTCCTGAACAACGACATCGAGGCGATCAACCCGGACTGGCTCGAAGCCCTCGTCAAGATCGCGGTGCAGCCGGGGGTCGGGGCGGTCGGCGCGAAGCTGCTCTACGCCGACGACACGATCCAGCACGCCGGCATCGTGGTCGGCATGGGTGGGGTCGCGGGCCACGGCCACCTGAGCTACCCGCGGCAGGCCGCGGGGCACATGCAGCGGCTCTTGTACACGCAGAACGTAGCGGCCGTGACTGGGGCGTGTCTGTTGATGCCGAGGGCGGTCTTCGACGCGGTCGGCGGGTTCGACGAGGGGTTCGTGCTGGCGTTCAACGACGTGGACCTGTGCCTGTCGGTGTTGGCGAAGGGCTACCGGGTGGTGTGGACGCCAGACGCGGAGTTGTATCACCTGGAGTCGAAGACCCGCGGCCCGGAGGACACCGCGGCGAAGGAAGAGCGGTTCCGCCGCGAGTACGAGCTGTTCCACCTCAAGTGGGGCCACGTCCTGCGAGCCGGCGACCCGTACTACAGCCCGCACTTCCGCCTGGACCGGCCGGACTTCGCGCTGAAGGCGGCGTGAAGCGGACAACCCCTCCCCCCAACCCCCTCCCCGAAGCGGGGAGGGGGAGCAAGAGGGGCGTCCTTGTCTTTCTCCCCTCCCCGCTTCGGGGAGGGGCCGGGGGAGGGGTGAAACGCACGACCCTTCCACCGCGTCCCGCGTCACCCGAACCATTTTCTCAGACCGCGATTCCGTTCTAAACTGCATTCCGCCCCCATCCGCGGCCCGGCTCTTGCCGTCGGAAACTTGAGCGGAACCGCCGGGGAACCGACCTGGGCCGCCCGACCCCGGCCGCCCCTCCGAAACGATCCGCACGCGGCGGGCGACGGGCCATCCCGCCACGACCGCCACCGGCGGTACGGTCGCGGCCGGTCCGACGACCGTTTCACTGTGTTCCCGGCGCCCGCGGCCGCCCGCCGACCGAAATGGGTATAGACGCGAAGGGGCAGTTGCGGACCCGACCCGTCCGCAGCCGTCATGAGGGCAAGGACTGCCGGCAAGGCGTCAGGCCCGGCGGTGTGGCTCAGGACCGAGCGACCCTCCCGCGCGGAGTTCGCGGGACACCCCCGTCGCCCCCATACCCTTGTAACTGAAGGAGCAGCCTGACATGTTCGGCTTCCCCTCTCGGTCGAATGACCCGGCCCCGCGGTTCGGCCCCCGGATCGAGCAACTCGAAGACCGGACCGTCCCGGCATTGTTCGCCATCGGTGACACCTACTCGACACCGGTCAGTCAGGTCCTGACCGTCCCGGCCAATCAGGGCGTGCTGTCGAACGACTTCAGCGACACCTTCCCCGGGTCGGTGATGACCGCCCAGTTGTTGAGTACCGCCAAATACGTCTCCGGCCCGACAACCCCGGTCGGCCAGCAACTTCCCCCGCTCCCGGCCGGGTCGTTGCTACTGAACCCGGACGGCAGCTTCACCTTCATCGCCCCGAACCCGAGCCTGATCCCGACCGGCGTCACCCAGGTCGAGTTCTTCTACCTCGCGTCGAACACGGACGGGGAGATCACCGTGCTGCCCGGTCGGGTGGTGATCAACCTCCAGGGCCAGGCGCGGAACTACATCGCCGTCGGCGCCGACGCTGGCGGCGGGCCGCACGTCCGGGTGTACGTGGCCGGGTCCAGCCAGCTGGCGTTCAACTTCTTCCCCTACGAGCCGAGCTTCACCGGCGGGGTGCGGGTCGCGGTCGGCGACCTGACCGGGGACGGGATCGACGACATCGCCACCATCCCGGCGTTCGGCGGCGGCCCGCGGGTGCGGGTCTTCTCCGGCAAGGACGGCGCCCCGGTGGTGGACACGTTCGCCTTCGACTCGGCCTTCCGCGGCGGCGGGTTCGTGTCCATCGGCGACTTTACCGGCGACGGCGTCGGCGACCTGATCGTCGCCGCTGGCGAGGGCGGCGGCTCCCGCGTCCAGGTGTTCCAGGTCGGCGTGGCCGGCCCGTCGGCCGGCCAAATCCAGATCGTCGCCGACTTCTTCGCCTTCAACCCGTTCGACCGGCAGGGGGTGCGGCTGGCGGCCGGCGACCTCGATGGCGACGGCGACGACGAGATCGTCGCCGCCCTCGGGCCGGGCGGCGCCCCGAACGTCCGCGTCTTCGACGGCGCCACCAGCATCGGCCTGGCGACGGTCAACCCGACCCTGTCGTTCTTCGTCGCCGATGGGGCCAGCCGGGACGGGCTGTTCGTGGCCACCGGCGACCTCCGCGGCGATGGCTTGCACGACATCATCGTCGGCGGCGGCTCCGGCGGGAACGTGGTCCGGGTGTACGACGGCCGCAACGCCGGGCTGATCCGCCAGTTCTCCGTGCCGACGGAAGAGACGCCGACCGGCGGCGGGGTCTCGACCAACCCGTTCTTCAACGGCCCCGGCAGCGGCACCCTGCAGACCGGCATCCTGCTCAACCCGGGGCTGGCCCCGGGCGCGCTGGTGCCGTCGCTGGGCGGCAGCGCCGGGCTGGTGGACCCGCTGTTCGCCAACATCCGCGGCGGGGTGCGGGTCGCCGCGACGGACTGGGACGGCGACGGGCTGGACGACATCGTCACCGGGGCCGGCCCCGGCAGCGCCCCGCGGGTTCGGGTGTTCGATGCCGCCTCCGCGACCGAGATCGCCAGCATCCTGGCCTTCTCTCCGACCTTCCTCGGCGGCATCAACGTCGCCGGCAGCACCGGTTGATACCAGAACCGTCTTTCTCCCCCTTCCCTCTGAGGGACGGGGGCCGGGGGGTTAGGTGACGCGCTCACCCCTCCCCCGGCCCCTCCCCGAAGCGGGGAGGGGAGGAAGATAAGAACGACATGCGAGAGGCCCGTCTTACGGCGGGCCTCGCTCGCCTACCTGGGACCGCGGCCGTCCCGGCCGCTCTTGTCGTGCGAGTCGGGTGCTCGACCGTCACCACAAGCCCCTGACGCGTGGAGCAAGAGCGGCCGAGACGGCCGCGGTCCCAGGGGCACCTAGCCTCGGCGGGTGGACTTGCTAAGCTGGACACCGTTTTGGGGTGGGGCCGGCGCCCGGCTGTGAACCGCCCCGGCCGACCGGGCGGCACGCCGTCCCCCCTGATGAGCACCACCCCCGTCCCGACCCCCGGCCCGTACTCCCCGGAGACGCCCCACCACCACCCGCACCAGAGCTTCTGGCTGTGGGTCATGTGCCTGACCGGCGTCGATTACTTCTCCACCCTCGGCTACCAGCCGTCCATCGCTTACCAGAACGCCGGCCTGCTCGCCCCGCTGGCGACGGTCGTGCTGGTGCTGGTCACGCTCTTCGGGGCGCTGCCGGTCTACGCCTACGTGGCTGGCAAGTCGTTCCACGGCCAGGGGTCGATCGGTATGCTCGCCCGGCAGGTGTTCGGCTGGCCAGGGAAGATCCTCATCCTGGTGCTGCTCGGGTTCGCCGCCACCGGGTTCGTCATCACCAAGACGCTCTCGGCCGCCGACGCCGCCGTCCACCTGATTGAGAACCCGAACTGGCCGTGGAAGCCGGCCCTGGGGGTCGAGCCGACCGGCCAGTTGGTCGTCGTGACCATGTTCCTGCTGGTGATGCTCGGGGTAATGTTCCTCCGCGGGTTCCGCGAGGTGATCGGGCTGGCGACGGTTATCGTCGGCGTCTACCTGGCGCTGAACGCGGTGGTGATCGGCCTTGGGCTGAAGTACCTCTACGAGCACCCGCAGAAGTGGTCGGACTGGGTGGCGCAGGTCGAGGCGGGGTGGTGGCACCTGCCGCACAACCCGCTCGGGGCGGTCGGCGGGCTGGGCACCATGATCGTGGTGAGCCTGCTGCTCTTCCCGAAGCTGGCGCTGGGGCTGTCGGGGTTCGAGACCGGCGTGGCGGTGCTGCCGCACGTCCGCGGCCGGCCCGGCGACGACCCGGCGCGCCCGGCCGGCCGCATCTGGAACGGCCGCTACCTACTGCTGACGGCCGCACTGGTCATGTCGGTCTACCTGCTCGGGTCGTCGGTGGTGGTCAGCACGCTGATCCCGCCGGGCGAGATCACGCCGGTGGGGGCCGGCGGGGAGTTGCCGACCGACAAGGCCGGCCGACCGCTGGAGCACGCCGAGGACTGGCCGAAGGTGCCGGCCGCCGGGCGGGCGCTGGCGTACATCGCCCACGGCGAGGGGCCGACGGGGGCGATCAGCCCGCTGTTCGGAGCGACGTTCGGGACGGTCTACGACATCAGTACCATCGTCATCCTGTGGTTCGCCGGGGCCAGCGCGATGGTCGGGCTGCTGAACCTGGTGCCGCAGTACCTTCCGCGGTACGGCATGGCCCCGGAGTGGGCGCGGAGGACCAAGTGGCTGGTGGCCCTGTTCACGGCCATCAACCTGCTCGTGACGGTGGTGTTCAAGGCGAGCGTGGACGCCCAGGGCGGGGCGTACGCCACCGGGGTGCTGGTGCTCATCACCAGCGCGTGCGCGGCCGCGGTCATCGACGTGTACCGGTCGCGGGCCGGCCGGCCGTGGGTCCGCCGGGTGTCTTGGCCGTTCCTGGTCATCACCCTGGTGTTCATCTACACCACCGTGGTCAACGAGGTGGAGAAGAACTTCCGCGGACTGACGATCGCGTCGTTCTTTATCCTGGCGATCCTGATCACCTCGTTCTGGTCGCGGATCGCCCGGAGCCGGGAGCTGCGGTTCGCCGGGTTCAAGATGGCCGACCCGGAGTCGCGGCTGTTGTGGGACACGATCCGTCACGAGGAGCTGTCGGTACTGGTGCCGCACCGGCCCGGCCCGGACATGCGGGGCCTGCCGGAGAAGGAGTGGAGCATCCGCCGGGAGCACCGCATCCCGCGGGACCTAATGCTGACGTTCGTGCAGGTGGAGCTGGCCGACCCCAGCGACTTCGTCGGCGAACCGGTGGTGGACGTGGGCCAGGAGGAGGGCCGGTACGTGGTCAAGATCACCGGGGCGGCGTCGATCTCGCATACCCTGGCGGCGCTCGCCCTGGAGATGGGCAAGGTCGGCAAGCCGCCGGAAATCCACTTCGGTTGGACGGAGGAGTCACCGGTCAGCGGGACGCTGGGGTTCCTGCTGTTCGGCGAGGGGAACGTGCCGTGGATGGTCCGCGAGTTGTTGCACCGGGCCGAGCCGAACGAGGCGAAGCGGCCGATCATCATCATCGCCGGGAAGTAAGGCGGGCTTGAAAACATTCACCACAAAGGCACAAAGATCACACAAAGGAGACACAAAGAGAAGATGAAGAACCCTGCCTTCCTTTGTGTTTCCTTTGTGTGATCTTTGTGCCTTTGTGGTGAACTCTTGAGGACTCCCAACGATGCGCGCCTACGTCATCCCGACATTTGGCCTCGATCACCTGGCGCTCACCGACCGGCCCGACCCCCAGCCGGGACCAGGACAAGTCCTCTTGCGGGTGCGGGCGGTGTCGCTGAACTACCGCGACCTGCTGGTCGCCCGCGGGCAGTACAACCCACGGATGGCTCTGCCGCGGGTGCCGTGCTCCGACGCCGCCGGGGAGGTGGCCGCGGTCGGCGCCGGCGTCACGTCGGTGAAGCCCGGCGACCGGGTGTGCGGCACCTTCATGCAGGGCTGGGAGGACGGCGAGTTGACCGAGGCGTCGGCCCGGACGGCACTGGGCGGCGACCTCGACGGCGTCCTGGCCGAGCAGGTCGTGTTGAGCGAGAAGGGCGTAATCCCATTCCCAGCGCACCTGTCGTTCGAGGAGGCCGCGACGCTGCCGTGTGCCGCGCTGACCGCGTGGCACGCCCTGACCGTCGGGTTCGACCCGGCCGGCCAGACGGTGCTGCTCCAGGGGACCGGCGGCGTCTCGATCTTCGCGCTTCAGTTCGCCAAGGCGCTCGGAGCGAAGGTGCTCATCACCTCCGGCCACGACGACAAGCTGGCGCGGGCGCGCCAGCTGGGGGCCGAGGCCGGGACCAACTACAAGACCAACCCGGACTGGGACAAGTGGGCACGGCAGCAGACCGGCGGAACGGGGGTCGATCTGGTGGTCGAGGTCGGCGGGGCCGGGACGCTGGAGCGGTCCGTGAAGGCGGCCCGCTATGGCGGTCGGGTGGCGCTGATCGGGGTGCTGGCCGCGGGGGGTGGGGTCAACCCGGTCGGCATCCTGATGCGGGCGGTCCGCGTCCAGGGCATCTACGTCGGCAGCCGGGCGATGTTCCGGGCGATGAACCAGTTGATCGAGGCGAAGCAACTCAAGCCGGTGATCGACCGCGTGTTCCCGTTCGAGCAGGCGGCGGATGCGTTCCGGTATTTGGAAGCGGCGGGACATTTTGGGAAGGTGGTGATCGCGGTGTAGCGGGGACGCCAACGGTGTCCCCGGTCCGGCCGCAGGCCGGACCGCTACGCGACCCGTTCGACCGCCTGCCGCAACACCGCCTCCAATTCCTCGGCGCGCTCCAGGTTCCGCGGGCGGAGGTCGTTCACCTCCCAACGGTCGTCCGGCTTCTCGAAGAGCATCGGCTCCCGCCGCTCCTCGTCGTCCGGGTGCGGACGGGCCGGCAGCAGCAGCGCCCACTCCGGCGTTCGGATCGCCCACTCTCCGGTCTCACCGAGCACCAGCCCCGAACAGGCAATCGGTCGAACCGATTCGACCTTTCCGGTCAGCAGCGGCAACAGGCTGACGCCGTCGGCCGCTGTCAGCCCCTCAGCCCCGAGCCACGCCGCGAGCGTCGGCATCAAGTCGGCCGGTTGGGTCAGGGCCGGTATCCGCCGACCAGCTTCCGCCGCGTCCGGCAGCCGGACGATGAGCGGGACGTGAACCAGTTCCTCGTGCAGCCAGGGGCGGTGCGGCCCGATCAGACCGTGCTCGCCAAGCGGCAGCCCACGGTCGGCGGTCAGCACCCACGCGGCGGACCGGTCCAGCCCGCGGGCGCGGAACAGCTCGAACACCCGGCCCAGGTCGGCGTCGAACACGGTCACGACCGCGGCGAAGCTGCGGTGCAGCAGCTCCCACGACGCCAGGTCGTCCTTGTCGAACCACCCGGTCGGCGGGTCGGTCCACGGCGGCACCGGCTCGACTTGCGGTTCCACTGGCTCCGGCTCGTCCTCGTCGGTGTCGTCTTCCTCGTCCTCGGCCGGCTCCAGCTCGGCGGGAGCCTCGTGCTCCCACCCGGACGTCTCCACCTCGGGGCCGTAGTCGTCTGCGTACTCCGACCCGTCCTCGATGACGGCACCCTCGTCCTCAGGTATGTCCTCGTCGTCCTCGATCAGGTCCTGGACGTATACGTCGAACACATCTTGCCGCACGTCCCACGGCGGTAGGAGGCAATCGGTCTCGACCCACAGGAGCCAATCAGCTGAGCCAGCGAGCCGATCCAGCACGGCCGGCAGGGTGCGGAGCAGGGCGTCGGTGGGGGATCGGTCGGCCGGGTCGGGGCGGGCGTCGAACAATTCGTCCCAACCGGCGTAGAAGTCGGCATGGGCGTCGTTCTCGTTTCGAGTGTTGCGCACGAGGACCGAGCGAACGCCTTGGGCTTTCAGGACCGCAAGCAGGTCGCCGTCTTGTTCCCTCCCCCCGTGGGGGGGAGGGTTAGGGTGGGGGGTGGGCGTTTT
>DASSAT010000791.1:0-6672 GCA_035699305.1 Fimbriiglobus sp.
CCCACCGTGCGACCCCAGACGGTGGGCCTCGAAGACTCGACCCACCCTACAAGACTGACCGGGCCGGGACGGAGAAGTAGTAGGGGCCGGCGGGTTTGCCGCCGGCCCCTACTACTTCCCGGCCCACGCCGTCTCTATCATGTCCAGACCCGGGCGGACGCCCGGCCGCAGCGACTCACCAGGAGCCGTCCGATGGCCACCGACGACACCCCCGAGACCCCCACCGCACCGGCCGAGGGCGAGACCGAAGCCGCCGTCGCCGCCCCGGAAGGGCCGGTCAAGCTCCCCCAGCAGGTCGAGATCACCGACGCCGGCCCCTGCAAGAAGCACGTCAAGGTGACGGTCGAACGCGCCGCCATCGACGGCCGCATCGACGAGAAGTTCACCGACCTGATGGTCGAGCACCCGGCCCAGGTGCCCGGGTTCCGCCCCGGCAAGGCGCCGCGCAAGATCATCGAGCGAAAGTTTTCCAAGGAGATCACCGGCGAGGTCAAGAACGAGGTGCTGATGGCCTCCCTGGAGCAGTTGGCCGAGGACAACATGCTCTCCCCGCTCAGCCCGCCCGAACTCGACCCCGGGGCCGTCGTCATCCCCGAGGAGGGGCCGCTGGTCTACGAGTTCGACATCGAGGTCCGGCCCGAGTTCGACCTGCCCGACTACAAGGGGTTGAAGCTCCGCCGGCCGACCCACACGTTCACCGACGCCGAGGTCGAGAAGGAGTCCCGCCGGCTGCTGGAGCGGTACGGCACCATCGTCCCCAAGGACGGGCCGGTCGGCCTGGACGACGTGATCACCGCCGACCTGGTCGTCAAGCGGGCGGACGGCAGCCCGATCAACAAGGCGACCGAGGTGCGGATCAAGGTCGAGAAGCGGCTGGCGCTGTCCGACGGCGTGGCCGAGGAGTTCGGCAAGCAGATCGGCGGGGCGAAGCCCGGCGACACCCGGACGGTGGACATCACCCTGTCGCAGGACGTGCCGGTCGAGGCCATGCGCGGGGTGAAGGTGCAGGGCGAGTTCACCGTCAAGGACGTGAAGACGGTGCGGCTGCCGGAGCTGACCCCGGACGTGCTCGCCGACTTCGGCGTCCGCACCCCGGAGCAGTTCAGCGAGTTGGTCCGCGCGCGGCTGGAACGCTACCTGGAGTACGTGCAGCGGCAGGCGGCCCGGCAGCAGGTGTTGCAGTCGCTAGCTGGCGACGCCAAGTGGGACCTGCCGCGCGACCTCCTCACCCGGCAGGCCCGCAAGACCATGTCCCGGAAGGTCATGGAGATGCGCTCCGCCGGGATGACCGACGAGCAGATCCTCGGCCGGCGGCGGCTGCTGGAGCAGGACGCGGTCAAGAGCACCGCCGCGGCGCTCAAGGAGCACTTCGTCCTCCAGAAGATCGCCGAGACGGAGAAGCTGGAGATCGAGGATGCCGACGTGGACGCCGAGATCGACCGGATCGCCGACCAGTCCGACGAGAGCCCGCGCAAGGTGAAGGCCCGGCTGGAGCGGGACGACCTGATCGAGGCGCTGGCCACGGAACTGCTCGAGCGCAAGTCGCTGGACCTGGTGCTCGGGACGGCCGAGTACGAGGACTACGAGTTAAGCCCGGCCGAGAAGGACGAGGGCGAGGTGGCGACGGTGGACGCCCAGGCGGCCCCGCAAGCCGAGGGCGAAACCCCTGCCGGCAACGGTTGACCGGCTGCATAGAGTAGAGAAGGCGACCTGGCTCGGGGGCCGTCAGGCCCCCACTGTCTTTCTCCCCTCTCCCCTTGGGGGAGAGGGGCCGGGGGTGAGGGGTACAGCCTCCCACACCGAAGACCCCTCACCCCCAACCCCTCTCCCCCAAGGGGAGAGGGGGGCAGGCAGTGCGGCCGGCGATCCGATCGCCGCCCATTCACGAAAGGCTAGACCATGACCCCCCCGATCGAACCGATGGCGGTGGCCGGCCCGGTCCAGCCGGTGTTGCAGCGGTGGCGGGACATGTCCCGCCAGCGGACCATGACCCTGGCTGACATGCTGCTGGAGAACCGGATCATCTTCCTGGGCAGCTCCCCGGAGACGGGCGGCAGCCCGTACATCTCCGACTACCTGGCCAACATTACCATCCAGAAGCTGCTGTTCCTGGTCACCGAGAACAAGACGTCCGACATCCACCTGTACATCAACTGCCCCGGCGGCAGCGTGTCGGCGACGCTGGCCATCTACGACGCCATGCAGTTCATGGAGGCGCCGGTCAACACCTACTGCATGGGGCTGGCCGCCAGCGGCGCGGCGATTCTCCTCGCGGCCGGCAGTAAGGGCAAGCGGTTCGCCCTGCCCAACTCGAAGATCATGATCCACCAGCCCTACGGCCAGGTCGGCGGGCAGGTGTCCGACATCGAGATCCAGGCGACCGAGATCCTCAAGGAGCATGAGCGGCTCAACCAGATCCTGGCCAGCCACTCCGGCCAGCCGATCGAGGTGATCGCCAAGGAGACCGACCGGGACCGGTACTTCTCGGCCGAGGAGGCCAAGGCGTTCGGGCTGGTGGACGACGTGCTCGCCCGACCGATCGAGACTAAGAAGCCGTAAATCCCAAATCCCAAATCCCAAATCCCAAATCGGCACGTCCGTCTTGTTTGGGATTTGGTGCTTGGGATTTGGGATTTGCCCGCCGCGGCGGGCGACCGAGTTCATCACCCGCGGGTCCGCCGCCCGATGACAGACGGCGGTGCGGCCCGCCCCACCGAGGGGACCGACCATGCCGTTGATTCCGGTTGTCGTGGAGAAGAGTGGCCGCGACCCGTACGCCTACGACATCTACAGCCGGCTCCTGAAGGACCGGATCGTCTTCCTGCAAGGGGTCGTGCAGGACGACATGGCCAACGCCATCGTCGCCCAGCTGCTCTACCTCCAGTTCGAGGACGCGAAGGCCGACATCCACCTGTACGTCAACAGCCCCGGCGGCAGCGTCTCGGCCGGGCTGGGCATCTACGACACCATGCAGTTTTTGACCTGCCCGGTGTCCACGTACTGCATTGGCATGGCCGCCAGCATGGGGGCGGTGCTCTTGACCGCCGGGGCCAAGGGCAAGCGGTTCGCCCTGCCCAACGCCCGCATCATGATCCACCAGCCGCTGGCCGGCATGGAGGGGACCTCGACGGAGATCCAGATCCACGTCAAGGAGTTCCTCAAGACCAAGAAGCGGCTCAACGAGATCATCATGAAGCACACCGGCAAGACCCTCGACCAGATCGAGAAGGACACCGACCGGGACAACTTCATGTCGTCGCAGGAGGCGAAGGACTACGGGCTGATCGACGGCGTGCTGGAGCGGATGCCGGAGGGGATGACGACCCGCCCGCGATCCTCCGAGTAGGCTGCGGCAGTAGGCAGGGATGCAACAAGACGAGCCACATTTGAGCCGGGGACCGGGCCGCCGCATCGGCGCCCCGCCCCGGCTCCGTCTTTACTGCCTCCTGCTGACTGCCTCCTGCCAACTGGCCGCGGGTTGCCGCGGCCTCGGCAAGCCGGACACGCAATACGATCTTCTGACCGCCGAGTTGCGGACCCGGGAGCGCGAGCTGTTGGAGTGCCGGGGCGAGCGCGACCAGCTCCGGCTGTTGAACCAGGCGTATCAACGACAGCTTCAATACCAGTACCCCGCTGCGACCTGCCCGCCGGACGGCGGCGCGCCGAGCCTGCCGCTGCGGGCGATCTCGCTGGGCGCCGGCACCGGCGGGGTGGACGACGACCGCCAGCCCGGCGATGAGTCGCTGATGGTGGTGGTCGTCCCCCGCGACGCCGACGGCACGGCCGTGAAGGTGCCCGCCCGCGTGACGGTGCTGGCCTACGAGATCACTCCGCAGGGACTCAAGACGCCGCTGGGCAAGTGGGAGGTGTCGCCGGACCAACTCCGCCGGACGTGGCGCAGCGGGCTATTGAGTTCCGGCTACTTCGTGCCGCTCCAATGGGAGCGCCCGCCGACGACCGCCCGGTTGCGGCTGGTGGCCCGGCTGACCACACTCGACGGCCGCGACTACGAGGCGGACAAGGACGTGAGCGTCCGCCCGCTGGCAGGCATCGCGCCGACGCCGGTGGCCCCGCCGTCGTCGGTGCCGGATTCGCCGCCGCGGGTGGAGGAACTGCCGCCGCCGGCCGCCCAGCTCAAACCGCCGACGCCGCTCAATTAAGAGGAACGAACCACAGAGTCACAGAGAACACAGAGGAAAGAGACACAGAGAAAAGCAGAAGATGAAGGTTCAAGACAGAAGAAGGCGACTACCTTGTCTTCGGTTTGAAACCCTGTTTTCCTCTCTGTGTTTCTTCCCTCTGTGCTCTCTGTGTCTCTGTGGTTAGTTTGTCTTCATGTCTTCGCTCTCCCACTTCGACGAGTCCGGCGCGTCCCGCATGGTGGACGTCGGCGCCAAGCCCGAGACGCATCGGGTCGCCAGGGCGTCGGCCCTGGTGCGGATGCAGCCGGCTACCCTCGCTCTCATCCGCGACAAGGGCGTTGCCAAGGGGGACGTGCGCGAGGTCGCCCGGCTGGCGGGGATCATGGCGGCGAAGCGGACCGCCGAGTTGATCCCCCTGTGCCACCCGCTGCCGCTCACGTCGGTGGACGTAAGTTTCGCCTTCGACGGGGATTGCGTCCTGCGGGTCGAGGCGACGGCCCGGGTTTTCGGGCGGACGGGTGTTGAAATGGAGGCCCTGACGGCGGTTAGCGTGGCGGCCCTGACGGTGTACGACATGTGCAAGGCGGCGGACCGCGAGATGACCGTCGAGCGGGTCCGCCTGGAGGAGAAGTCCGGGGGGAAGTCGGGACACTTCCGCCGGGGCGACGAACCGCCGGGGCGTCCGTAAAACTGTTCGGGTCGAACCGGCCCGGACGCCCGACGGGGACCGCCATGCACGCCCTGCCCGCCGAGCCGAAGGCGAACGGCCACCGCCCCGCCGGTCTGCCGTTCGGCACGGTCGCCGCCGACCTGGAGTTGGCCGAACGCATCTTCACCTCCACACTGGCCCCGTACCACTCGCCTATTGCTCCGCTGGTCCACCACCTGCGGCACTACCGCGGCAAGGGATTGCGGCCGGCGCTCTTGCTCCTGACCGCGAAGGCGTGTGGCGGCGTCACGGCGGCGCACCACACACTGGCCGCGGCCGTGGAGATGATCCACACCGCTACGCTCGTCCACGACGACGTGCTCGACGAGGCCGACACCCGCCGCCACGCCCCGACGGTCAACGCCGAGTGGGGCAACAAGGTCAGCATTCTGCTCGGGGACATGCTCTTTACCCATGCCTTCCACCTGACGAGCACCGTGGACGGCCGGGCCTGCAATCTGATCGGCGAGGCGACCAATCGCGTCTGCGCCGGTGAGCTGCGGCAGGTGTGCGAGCGCGGCAACCTGCATCTGACGGAAGCCGACTACTTCGCCATCCTCGACGGTAAGACGGCGGCGCTGACCGAGGTCTGTGGCCGGCTCGGGGCGCTCTACGCCGGAGCCTCCGAGGCGACCGCCGAACGGATGGCGGCGTTCGGCCGTAACCTGGGCATCGCCTTCCAGATCGCCGACGACCTGCTCGACCTGACCGGCGACGAGACGAAGGCCGGCAAGACGCTCGGTACCGACCTGGAGCAGCAGAAGCTGACGCTGCCGGTGATCCACGCGCTGCACCGACTGCCGCCGGCGGAGTCGGATGCGCTCCGGGAGGTGTTGCAATCGTCGGACCCGGACCGCCAGGCGAAGGTGGCGGCGGTGCTGGCGGGGACCGGGTCGGTGGGCTTCTCCCGGCGCCGGGCCGAGGAGTTCGCCCGCAACGCCCGCTCGGCGCTGGAGTGTCTGCCGCGGTCGGAGTGCCGGGCGATCCTGGAGCAGATCACCGACTGGTCGATCCGCCGGGAGAAGTAGCTCCGCCTTCGTGTTGCCCGCCGCGACATGGTGCGGGATAATCTCCCCACCATGAACCCCGCTGAACTCGACGCGATCCTGCACCAATCCCTCGCCGATCACAAGCTCAGCGGCAGCGAGAAGCAGACGCTGACCGGCTTCGCCCTCAAACACATCGACGCCGACCAGGACCGGGCGGTCGCCCGCAGTCGGGCGTTCGACATCGCGCGGCAGGCGATCACCGACGACGAGACGCGCCGAGTGCTCTCCTGGCTGGAGGGCGTGCTCAAGGTGGTCTACCCGTCGCAGAGCGGTCCCGCGGACCCGGCCGCGGCCCCGACGGAGGTGGGCTTCAGCCCCGGCGAGGGGTGCCTGCGGATGATCGTGGGCCGGTTCGCCGCGGCCCGCCGCTCGGCCGACGTGTGCGTCTTCACCGTCACCGACGACCGGATCACCCGCGCGATCCTCGACGCTCACCGTCGGGGGGTGAAGGTCCGGCTGATCTCCGACAACGACAAGGCCCACGACCTCGGGTCCGACGTGGGCCAGATCGCCGCCGCCGGGGTGGCGGTGAAGGTGGACCACACTCCGTTCCACATGCACCACAAGTTCGCAATCTTCGACGGCGTGCGGCTACTGGACGGCAGCTACAACTGGACCCGCGGGGCGGCCAACGACAACGAGGAGAACCTGATCGACATCGGCGACCCGCGGCTGTTGGCGGCGTTCCGCCAGCACTTCGAGGCGCTATGGGAGAAGCTCTGACCTTCCCGGGCCGCCACGGAGGGCGGCCCCTACCGGTAGGGGCCGCCCT
>DASSAT010000792.1:0-2661 GCA_035699305.1 Fimbriiglobus sp.
CAAGAAGAGTGCCCTCGGAGCCGACGTATGGGCGACACCGTCCTGGCCGTCCTCGCCCACCCCGACGACGCGGAGTTTCTCTGCGCCGGCACGCTGATCCGGCTCGCCACGGAGCACGGCTGGCGGGTGCACGTCGCCACCATGACCGCCGGGGACTGCGGGTCGGCCGAGCACCCGCCGGACGAGATCGCACGCATCCGCCGGGCCGAGGGGACGGCGGCCGCGGCCGCGGTCGGCGCGACCTACCACTGCCTGGAGGAACTCGACCTGCGGGTGGTCTTCGGCGAGCGGCCGATGGAGAAGGTGTGCCGGCTGCTAAACGCGGTCCGCCCGCGGGTCGTGATCACACACAGCCCGGAGGACTACCACCTCGACCACGAGCAGACCAGCCACATCGTCCGGGCGGCGGCGTTCGCCGCGCCGATCCCGAACTTCCTGCACCGGCCCGGCCACAAGGAAGCCCACCCGCCGCTGGACCGTATCCCGCACCTTTACTACTGCGACCCGCTGGAGGGGAAGGACCAGTTCGGCCGACCGATCCCCCCGGCGTTCCGTATCGACATCACGCCGGCGATCGAGGGCAAGGCGAAGATGCTGGCCTGCCACGAGAGTCAGCGGGCGTGGCTCAAGAAGCACCACGGCGTAGACAACCTGGTCGAGTCGATGTGGGACTGGTCGGCGTCGCGTGGCCGGGACGCCGGAGTGGCTTACGCCGAGGGATTCCGCCAGCACCTCGGCCACAGTTACCCGCAGGGGAACGTCCTAGCGGAGTTGCTCGGGGCGGTGTAGGCTCTTCCCCGGGACCGCGGCCGTCCCGGCCGCTCTTGCTACACGGGCCAGGGCGCTGGGATATCGCCGGAGGCCCCCGACTCGGGTAGCAAGAGCGGCCGAGACGGCCGCGGTCCCAGGGAAGCGCAATCGTTCCCTTTCACATGGAGGTCCTGCCGTGAATCGCAGCCGAACCGTGGTCCGGGTGGAGGTGCTGGAGGACCGCCTGGCCCCGTCCGCGGTGGCGACCACGCGGGAGGCGGCGGGGGGCGCGGCCGACGTGCTCGTAGCGCGCGATCAGTTCCGTGCCGACCTCGGCGGCGGACTCGTCGCCGGGGCGAACGGGTCGTTCGGCGGCGTCCGCCGCGAGATCAACTGGGACGGCACCCCGGACGCCAAGTCCGCCCCGAACCCGCTACCCGGCGACTTCTTCAACACCGCCTCGCCGCGCGGCGTCGTCTTCCAGACCTCGGGGACCAGCTTCCAGGTCAGCGCCACCCTGGCCAGCGGCGTGCCGGTCCGGTTCGGCAACATCAACCCGACCTACCCCGCCGAATTCGCCGCGTTCTCCCCGCAGCGCCTGTTCGCCCCCGTGGGTGGCAACGTCACGGACGTGCTGTTCTTCGTTCCCGGGACGGGCACTGCGGCGGTCGTCACCGGGTTCGGGGCGGTGTTCACTGACGTGGACCTGCCCGACACCACGCGGCTGGAGTTCTTCGACATCCGCGGCCGCAAGATCGCCGAGGACTTCGCCCCGGCGGCCGGCGGGTCGGGAACGTTCTCGTTCCTCGGGGTGACGTTCACCGAGGCGTGCGTGGCCCGGGTGCGGATCACCACCGGCAACGCCGGCCTGGCGCCGGGGATCAACGACGCCGTCCCGTTGGACGGGCCGGACCTCGTGGTGATGGACGACTTCCTCTACGGCGAGCCGGTGCGGCCGGTGGACCGGGCGGTGCCAGCCGGGTCCGGCGAGGGGACGCTCGGGCAGGTGAACGTCCTCCAGCCGGACGGCAAGTCGTTCGGGACGATCACCCCGTTCCCGGGCGGGTTCACCGGCGGGGTGCGGGTCGCGGCCGGCGACGTGAACAACGACGGCGTGCTGGACACCATCGTCGGGTCCGGCCCAGGGGCCGCGACACAGGTGAAGGTGCTCGACGGCCGCACTCAGGCGGAGCTGTTTGGCGTCGCCCCGTTCGAGGCGGCGTTCACCGGCGGGGTGTTCGTAGCGTCCGGCGACCTCAACGGCGACGGGTTCGCCGAGGTCGTCGTCACCCCGGACCAGGGCGGCGGCCCGCGGGTGCGGGTGTTCAGCGGCTACGGCTTTGCCCAGTTGGCCGACTTCTTCGGCATCGACGACCCGAACTTCCGCGGCGGCGCCCGGGCTGCTGTCGGCGACCTCACAGGGGACGGCAAGCGCGACCTGCTGGTCGCGGCCGGGTTCGGC
This sequence comes from Fimbriiglobus sp., assembly GCA_035699305.1. GTDB lineage: Bacteria > Planctomycetota > Planctomycetia > Gemmatales > Gemmataceae > DASSAT01. The sequence continues at coordinate 2,213 of DASSAT010000792.1, forward strand.
GGCGGGCCGCGGCTGGCCGGGTTCGAGGGCGCGTCGGTCGCCGCCGGCACCCCGACCAAGCCGTTCGCCGACTTCTTCGTCTTCGAGCAGGCGCTACGTAACGGCGTCTACGTCGCCTCCGGGGACGTCAACGGCGACGGGTTCGCCGACGTGATCGCTGGCGGCGGACCGGGCGGCGGGCCGCGGATCTTCGCGGTGGACGGTAAGACGCTGATCGCCACGGCCGGGGCGTCGAAGGTGCAGGTGGCGAACTTCTTCGCCACGGATGACGTCACGAACCGCGGCGGGGTGCGGGTGGCGGCCCGGGACCTGAACGCCGACGGCCGCTCCGACATCCTCGCCGGCGACGGCCCTGGGGCCGGTGCCCGGGTCCGGGCGTTCGACTCGGCGACCCTGACAGCCGACGGCCGACCGCCGGAATTGTTCGCCGTCGATGCGTTCGCCGACGC
>DASSAT010000793.1:0-16829 GCA_035699305.1 Fimbriiglobus sp.
CCGCCGTGTGACTCTTCCGCTTCGCCGTCATCGGGACCACCTCCGTGAGCCGCCAGAGTAGCTTAACTGGCGGTCTCATTTTCGGGGTCCACTATACCCTCCACGCCGGCTACTTCGACCACCTGTCGAGGCCGGCAATTCGAGGATGCAGGCCATCGGCGCCTGCAGGCGCAAGCTGGTGATGATCTACTACGGGGTGCTCAAGCACCGCGCCCCGTTCGACCCGCAATGGGACTCAAGAATCGCCACTTTGACAACGCGCTATCTGATTCGGTTTTCAGCGGCTTGTCATTCTCAATGCCGATCCCTTATGCACTGCGACATGGTCAGTCTTGTCGCTCTTGATCTCATATTGCGGATCATCTTTGCTGGCATGGTGCGTGTACCCCTTGTAGTCGAAATCATCCGTATGCACCTTGATGATCTTGCCGCTGACGTGCCCGGCCTCCGAGTTCCAAGTGACGTGATCGCCAACTTTGAATCTTCGTGACATGATGGTTCGCCTCTCGTTTTCAATTACCTCGGACGACGCAGGGTAGCCCAGCCAGCTCAGAGCGAACTGGCCGGGCCACACCGGCGGCCCTTGCCCCTGGTTTTCAATGCCAAGGACTCAATAGCCCGAAAATTCCTCGGTACGGACCTTGTCGTCCGCGACGCCCGATTCATCCAGCGTCTTACGCATCGCGGCCACCATCGCCCTCGGACCTGAAATGTAAAAGATCGGGAGGTTGAAATCGGCGACCGATTTCGCGAGCATTGCACTGGTGATGTACCCCGTCTCCCCGCTCCAGTCCTTGCTCGATCTTTCCATCTGCGTCATCGTGCCGATGAACGTGAAGTTCGGATTCTCCTCCCGCGCCCTCGTCAACTCATCCAGGAACGCCGAGTCCTCTGGCCTTCGATTCGAGTCGAAGAGGGCGATCTTGTGGGGGAGCCGATCGCGGGTGGCCTGGAGGACGATGCTCCGGACGGGGGTGATGCCGATGCCTCCCGTGAGGAAGACCGCAGGGATACTCGCGTTGCCGTGGAGCGTTAACGAGCCGTAGGGCGCATCCAGCGTGAGCGCCGTCCCCATCTCCATCGTCTTCAGGACTCGCTTGAACGCGGTGTCCCGCATCCGCGTCGCCACCATGAGATCGGCCTCGTAGGGGGCGCTTGCGAGCGAGAACGTTCGGGTGTCCCCCTCCGCGTCGGTCTCTGGTGGATCGACGAGCGTGAAGTCGCCAGTCTGGCCCGCCTTGTACGCGAACCCGTCCGGCTTCTCGAAATGAAACGCCATCGTCCCGGAGGCGATCTCCTGGCGACCCTTCAGCTTGACCTTGTAAATTGCCATCGCTTGCTCACTCCTGCTGCTGGAATTGATGGAATCGAGCTGGGTTTGGGTGTTGGCTCGTTCCCGGGAAATGGAGCAGACAGTTCCTTTCCCCCGCCTGCGAGATGATTCTCCACTGCCAAGCCTCTGGTCAATCAGCCTGCGAAACCCGCCGACACAGGTCTTCGCACTCCCTGAACACCGACCCTACGCTAGACCCCGGCGCAGCCAGAGGCAAGAATTACCGCAGGTTTTCTCGCGCCAGTGCACCATGTTAACCAGACCGGCCACTGCGCATTACGCGGCCCGGCATGAATTGGTCCGCCGGCTGGCTTTGCTCATTGAATCTGTTGCTAGCCGGCGAATTGAGCCGATCCCGGCCATTACCACGCGGCGCTGCCGGGTTGTCTCGGATAAAAAAAGTGCAAAGCCACCCAGGGTGGCAAATCGACACCTCTCCGAAGTGGCACCCTGGGGTCAGGCGGTGTTCTTCGCCGCGACCTTGGCCATGCCCCGCGCCCGGTCGAGCGCCCGGGCGCGGTTCGTCCGGCTCACCTCGTCGGTCCCGGCAATCGCCTCGGCCTCGGCCCGCGCGGCCTGCGCCTTCTCGGCCGTCACGTCCTTCGCCGGGATGGCCTTCGGCGTCAGCACGTTGACCACGTCGTTGCGGACCTGGGCGAACCCGCCGTCCACGAAGAACCGCGCCGACACCTCGCCCGTCTTCAGACGCAGCTCCCCCGGCCCGAGTTGGCCGACGAACGGCGCCCGCCCAGCCAGCACCCCCAGCTCGCCGTCGTACAGCGGCAGGACCACCATGTCACAAATGGCGTCCAGCACCGCCCGCTCGGGGGTGACGACCGTACACCGCACCTTGCCGTGTTCGAGCTCGTCCAACTCGGTCGCCTCGCTCGGCAGGAGGGTGCGGTACGCCGCCTCGCCAATGGTCGGCTCGGGAACCGGTGTGGTCATGTCGATCCAGGGGCATGGGGCCAGGGGCAAGGGGCAAGTCAGACGGAGCAGAGAGCATGGGTTCGGCACTCGCCCCTTGCCCCATGCCCCTTGCCCCTGCTTACTTGCCGGCCATCTTCTTGGCGGCCTCCTCGGCCTCCTCGATGGAGCCGACGTACATGAATGCGCCTTCGGGCAGGTGGTCCCATTTGCCGTCGCAGATCTCCTGGAAGCTGCGGATGGTGTCGGCCAGCTTGGTGAAGTTGCCGGACTTCCCGGTGAACGGCTCGGCGACGTAGAACGGCTGCGACAGGAACCGCTCGATCCGCCGAGCACGCGCCACCACCTGCTTGTCTTCCTCGGAGAGTTCTTCGACGCCGAGGATGGCGATGATGTCCTGGAGTTCGCGGTAGCGCTGGAGGATGCGCTTGACCCGGTCCGCGACGGCGAAGTGCTCCTCGCCGACGTACTGCGGGTCGAGCAGCCGGCTGTTGGAATTGAGCGGGTCGATGGCCGGGTAGATGCCCTTCTCGGAGATCGACCGCTCCAGGTAGATGAAGGCGTCCAGGTGCTGGAAGGTGTTGGCCGGCGCCGGGTCGGTCGGGTCGTCGGCCGGGACGTACACGGCTTGCACCGACGTGATCGCCCCCTTGGCCGTCGAGGTGATCCGCTCCTGCAGCTCGCCCATCTCGGTCGCCAGCGTCGGCTGGTAGCCCACCGCGCTCGGCATCCGGCCCAGCAGCGCGGACACCTCGGAACCGGCCTGGGAGAAGCGGAAGATGTTGTCCACGAACAGCAGCGTCTCGGTCCCGGTGGTGTCGCGGAACCACTCGGCCATGGTCAGCGCCGACAGGGCGACCCGCAGCCGAGCGCCGGGCGGCTCGTTCATCTGGCCGAACACCATCGCACAGCTCTCGATGACGCTCGGGGCGTTGGCGTCGGCGCTGGTCTTGGTCTCCTGCATTTCCAGCCACAGGTCGTTCCCCTCGCGGGTCCGCTCGCCGACCCCGGCGAACACCGAGTACCCCTTATAAATCTTGGCGATGCGGTTGATGAGTTCGGTGAGGATGACCGTCTTACCGAGGCCGGCCCCGCCGAAGAGGCCCGCCTTGCCGCCGCGGACGAGTGGCGTCAGCAGGTCGATGACCTTGATGCCGGTGACCAGCACCTCGGACTTCGGGGAGAGTTCGGCGAACTCCGGCGGCGGCTGGTGGATGGCCCGCCTCTCCTTGGTGCCGACCGGCCCGCGGGCATCGATCGGCTCGCCGAGCAGGTTGAACACCCGGCCCAGCGTCTCCAGCCCGACCGGCACGGACACGGGCGACCCGGTGTCGATCGCCTTCATACCGCGGACGAGGCCGTCGGTGCTGCCGAGGGCGACGCAGCGGACGCGGTTGCCGCCGAGGTGCTGCTGGACCTCGCCGGTCAGGTCGATCTTGAGTCCGCCCGGGGCGGTCTCGGTGATCTTGACGGCGTTGTAGATGTCCGGCAGGTGCCCCTCCTCGTACTCGACGTCGAACGTCGAGCCGATGATCTGGACGATGCTGCCGCCCTTCTTCGCGGTCTTGGTGGAAACCATCGGATGCTCCGTATGTCGTCAGGCGTGCTTCGGTATCAAAAAGCTCAGGTGGTGAGCGCAGTGGATCAGGTGCCCCTTCAGCCAGTTGTCCTTACTCGTGCCGCCGAACAAAGGCGACGGGTGCAGCGGCCCCGGGTGGTCCTGCCAGCGGCGGATCGTCTCTCGCAAGTCCGCGACCGCCGCCGTGTCCTCGCCGCCGGGCTGTACCACCGACTGCGGGATGGTCGGCATCCCGTCCTTCATCTTGCCGCCGGCAAGCATCTTCCTCGCCATCGACCGGCCGATCGTGTTCCGCACCAACCAGAACACCGGCCGCAGCAAGAGCGGGGCCGGCGGGAACCCGTCCATCTGGTAGCGGAACCAGTTCGCCAGGTGCCCACAGCACTGGGCCAGCGACCAGTTGCCGACCTTGTCATACCCCTTCGCGAGCAACGCCTCGGCGTCCTGGACCACGTCGTCCAGGGAGTCGAACCGCAGCTCGCGGCGGGTCGCGGTCATGTCAGCCCCTGGGACCGCGGCCGTCCCGGCCGCTCTTGCTCCATGAGTCAGGCACCTTCGGCGACACAGAAGCACCCCGGTCGGGCGGGGCAAGAGCGGCCGAGACGGCCGCGGTCCCAGGAGTTACTTCAGTGCCTCGGAGCCGGCGATCAGCTCGCTGATCTCCTTCGTAATGTTCGCCTGCCGGGTCCGGTTGTACAGCCGGGTGACGCTCTTGATCAAGTCGCCGGCGTTCTCGGTGGCGGCCTTCATCGCCACCCGGCGGGCGATCTGCTCGCTGACCGCCGCGTCCAGGAAGCACTTGAACAGCCGCACCTTGAACGCCACCGGCACCAACTCGCCCAGGATGTCCGCCGCCGACGGGTAGAACTCGTACTCGACCCTGGCAGTGTCAGTGGCAGTGTCGGTGTCAGTGGCAGACGGCCGCCTCCTGCCACTGACACTGTCACTGACACTGACACTGCTCAGCGGCAGCAATGTCTCGGCCACCGGTGCCTGCCGGGCGACGGTCAGGAACTTCTGATAGACGATGACCAGTTGGTCGATCTGGCCGGAGACGTACAGGTCGATGTACCGACTCGCCAGCTCGCCCACCTGGGCGAAGGTCGGCTTGTCCTCGAACTGGGTGTACTCGGCCGCCCGCGGGATGGCCTGGAACTTGAAGTACGATATCCCGCGCTTGCCGGAGACCTCCAGGTCGAACGGCGTGCCGTCGGCCCGGAGTTGGCGGACCCTGGCCATCGCCTCGCGGATGATGCCGCCGTTGTACCCGCCGCACAGCCCGCGGTTAGACGTGGTCACCAGCACCAGCGCCTTCTTCACCTGCGGCCGGACAGTCAGCAGCGGGTGGCTCACGTCGCCGGCGTTCTTCGACAGGTCGGCGGCCAACTCGGCGATCTTGCGGGTGAACGCGTCCGCCTCGGTCGCCCGGTCGAGCGCCTTCTTGAACCGCGCCGTGGCGATCAGCTCCATCGTCTTGGTGATCTTGCGGATGTTGCGGATCGCCTTGCGACGACGGACCAGCGTGCGGAGGTTTGCCATGAGACGGGTTTACCCCTGATACCTGGCGTAGTCTTCCGGGAAACAGACGAACCCGAACCCCTGATAGAAGGTCAGCACGTGGTGCGGGACCGATTCGATCCGCCGACGGACTTCAGTCTCGAAGGCCGGATCCGCCGGTGCCGTCTCGACCACGGCGGCCCCGCCCCGGTGGCACGCCCGAGTGATCCGGTAGACCTTTCCGTTCCACAGGAACGGCACGTTCAGCCCCCCAGCCGCGATAGCGTTGTTCGGATCGGCGACACCGGCTTCCGCCAACCCGCGCCGCTCGTCCGTCGCTTCCAGGACCGACCAGCCCGTCGCCGCGTCGGTCACGATGCACTTCTCGTGGCTCGCGGCGATCTCCTCGTCGGCGACGATCTGCTCGGGCGTTCGGAACTCCGGTTGCGTCTTCGTCGGGTTCATGGCGGCGGCCACACGTCAGTAGGCGGTGATGACGAACACCTTGGTTTCCCCGTCCCGGTCTACATCATACCGCCAGACAATCCGGATCACTCGCCCCGAGGGGCACCGGCCCTCGCTCTCCGCGTACGGGCCGTTGATCGGGTGGTTCCCGTTTCGGACCACCCGACCGTTCCGCCAGGCGAACTCGACCTCGTCAGGTGCCAGGGCGTGGTTGGCGATCTTCTGGAGGTTCCAGTCGATCCAGATGAACTCGTCCACGCCGACCCCCGGTCCGGGTCGCGGTCACGCCTGGAACTGCTTGTTGAACTCTGCGATCGAGTTGCTCAGCGCCTTCTCGACATCGGGGGTGATCTTCCGCTCCTTGGCGAGCAGGTCGCGGACCTCGGGGTGCTGCTCCTTCATGAACTGGAGGAACTGCCCCTCCCACGCCCGCGCCTTCTGCTTGGGGACGTTGTCCAGCCCGCCGCTGTTGCCGGCGTAGATCACCATGATCTGGTCGATCACGTTGAGCGGCTGGTACTGGCCTTGCTTGAGCAGTTCGACCATCCGGTAGCCGCGGTCGAGTTGCCGCTGCGTCGCCGGGTCCAGTTCGGTGCCGAGCTGCGCGAACGCCTCGAGTTCTCGGAACTGGGCCAGCGCCAGCTTCAGCCCGCCGGCCACCATCTTGTGCTTCATCGCCGGGATCTGGGCGTTGCCGCCCACCCGGCTCACCGAGATGCCCACGTCCACGGCCGGCAGCACGCCCGCGTTCTTGAGGTCCGGCTGCAAGTAAATCTGCCCGTCGGTGATCGAGATCACGTTGGTCGGGATGTACGCCGACACCTCGCCCTCGAGCGTCTCGATGATCGGCAGGGCGGTGAGCGATCCGCCGGAGTTCCACACCCGGGCGACCTTGGTGCCGGGGAAGTTCGCGTGGTCCTTCTCGGCCTGCTCCTTGCCGACCGGGCCGTAGTACACCATCCCGGCCTCGTTGGTGCCGCGCTTCTTCTTCGGGTCAGCCTTCGAGTTGATGCCCCAGTCGTCGGACACCTTCTTGTCGTCGGCGTCGCCGGGGACGAGGACGTACCGGTCGGCCAGCTTCGCCGACCGCTCCAGGAGCCGCGAGTGCAGATAGAACACGTCGCCGGGGTACGCCTCACGGCCCGGCGGCCGACGGACCAGCAGCGACAGCTGGCGGTACGCGGCCGCCTGCTTGGACAGGTCATCGTAGACGCAGAGGGTGTCCTTGCCCTCCTCGTACATGAAGTACTCGGCCATCGCTGCACCGGCGTACGGGGCGATGTATTGAAGCGGGGCCGGGTCGGACGACGAGGAGACGACCACGATGGTGTAGTCCAGCGCCCCCAGCTCGCGGAGCTTCTCGACCACCCCGGCGATCTTCGACTCCATCTGCCCGCACGCGACGTACACGCAGATGACGTTCTCTTCCTTCTGGTTGATGATCGTGTCCAGCGCGATCTGCGTCTTGCCGGTCTTGCGGTCGCCGATTATGAGTTCGCGCTGGCCGCGGCCGATCGGCGTCATGGCGTCGATCGCCTTGAGGCCCGTCTGCAACGGCACCTTCACCGGCTGCCGCTCGACGATGCCGGGGGCCGTGAACTCGACCAGCCGCGTCTTGTTGGTCAGGATCGGCCCCTTGCCGTCGAGCGGGTTGCCCAGCGTGTCCACGACGCGGCCGATCATCGCCGGGCCGACCGGCACCGACAGGAGTTGCCCTGTGGTGCGAACCTGCATCCCCTCGGTGACCTTCAGGTAGTCGCCGAGGATGATGACTGCCACCGAGTTCTCTTCGAGGTTGAACGCCAGCCCCTTGACGTCGGCCTCGGGGAAGTCGATCAGCTCGCCGGCCATGACGCCGGAGAGGCCGTAGACCCGGGCGATGCCGTCACCGACCTCGAGCACCTGGCCGGTCTCGCGGACGTCGATCTGCTTGCCGAAGTCCTTGATTTGCCGTTCGAGGACCGAGGCGATCTCGCCAGCGGACTGCTTAAGCGCTGCCATATGTGCCACTCGCCAGGAGGTGGGTGCGGAGGGAGTTCAGTCGGGTGCGGACGGACGAGTCGTACACCCGATCGCCGACCTGCACGACCAGCCCGCCCAGCAGGTCCGGGTCGGTGCGGGCGTCCAGCACCGGCTCGGCGCGGAGCTGGTTCGTCAGGGTCTTCTTGAGCTTGCCCAGTTGGACATCGGAGAGCGGGACGGCGCTGGCCACCCGCACCCGGACTCGGCCGGCCGCTTCGTCGTGGAGCTTGCGGTACGCCGCCGCGATCGCCCGCAGCAGGCCGAGCCGGTTGTTCTGGTTGAGTACGCCGAGGAAGTTCCGCAACACCTCGGAGACGCCCTCGCCGAACGCGGCTTGCAGGACGGCGGCCTTGGTCTTGCGGTTGACCGCGCCGCTGGCGAGGAACCGCTCGGCGTCCGGGTGCTCGGTCAGCACGTCGGCGACGAGCGCGTCGAGGTCGTCGCCGATCGCGTCGGCTTGCGTGCCGGCCGCGGCCATGAGCGCCTCGGCGTACACCCGGGCAAGCCGGGCGGTGGCGCCGGTCGCTTCGAGCACGGAGTCGTGACGCTTGCCGTTCTGGGTGGCCATGTGGTTGTTCCTGTCAAGCCCATCGACCGCGGTCGATGGGCTTATCGCGCCCCGGCCTTCAGCTCGGCCAAGGACTCCTCGACCAACCGGTCCTGGTCCTCGACGGTCATCTGTCGGCGGATCGCCTTCTGCGACATCAGCGCTGCGAGCTGGATCGACCGCTGGTATATCTCTTGCAACGCCGTGTCCTTGGCCGTCTCGATCTCGCGCTTGGCCCGGTCGCGCTCGGCGGCGGCTTCCTTCTGGCCGGCCTCGCGCTCCTTGGCCCGCAGCACTTCGCCGTCCCGCCGGGCCTCGTCGAGCATCGCCCGGATCTGGCCGTGGGCGTTGGCGAACTCGCTCTGGAGCTTGGCGCGAAGCTCCTCGGTCTCGTGCTTCACCCGCAGCGCCTCGTCCCGGGCCGCGAGGATGGCCGCCTCGCGGCGGTCCAGCCCCTCGCTGATCTTCGGCCACGCGAACCAGTACAGGATCACGCACAGAAGCCCGAAGACGATCAGGGTGAAGATGCCCAGGTCGTATCGCTGAAGGTCGAGGAAGCTCAGCCCCCCCGTCTTCTGCTCGTGGCCGGCCTCCTCGGCCAGCGCCGGCTCGACGGCCACGACCAGCAACCCCAGGAGGGCCAGCCCGAACACGACCATCGGGCGGGCGGACAACCGCGACCGCATGACGAACTCCGCAACAGGGTGAGACGGTCGGCCCGCATCCGTCAGATGAAGATGGTCACCAGGCACAGCACCAGGCTAATGATCCCGGCCCCTTCGACCAGGCCCGCCAGGACGTACATCGCCCCCTGGATGGCCCCGCCCTGCTCCGGTTGGCGGGCGATGCCGCTCAGGGCGCTGAACCCGATCAGCCCCAGCCCGAGGCCGATGCCGATGATGCTCAACCCCATCCCGATGGCCGCCCCGTAGCCGGCCCCCTCGGCGGCCGACGCCGGGCCGGTCAGCGACAGCAGGAATACGAGCGCCGCCAGGTACGCGAAAGCCTTACGCATGGTCAGGTTTCCCTTAACGGTTGTGGGGACACGGTCCGTATGGTTTAGTGCGGCGGGTGTTTCGCCAGCCCAATGTAGATCGCGGTCAGGAACGTGAAGATGAACGCCTGAAGCCCAGCGATGAACACCTCCAGCAGGCTCAGGCCCAGGACCAGCACGACGCTGAACAACGACACCGGCCAGTACAGCCAGTCGTGCCCCTTGGCAATGTCGATCTGGTAGGCCGGGTCGGACACCATCTTGATAAAGAACAGGATGATGAACAGGGCCATGTGCCCGGCCAGCATGTTGGCGAACAGACGCACGGCCAGCACCACCACCCGGATGAACGCGGTCACGTACTCCAGGGCCGCCATCCCGACGATCAAGAACGGGGCCATATACCGGGCGCCCCCCTCCAGGTGGATCGGCGGGACGAACGTCTTGAGGTAGCCGGCGGCCCCGTGGGCGGCGACACCCCCCGCGTGCGTCACCGCGAACGACACGATCGCCAGCGCCCCGGTCACGTAGATATGGGCGGTCGGCGACCCCATGAACGGGATCAGCCCGAACAGGTTCATCAGGAAGATGAACAGGAACAGGCTGGCCAGGAACGGTACGTACCGGTTGGCGTCGTGCTCGCCGATGGCCGGCCGGGCGATCTTGTCGCGGATGAAGAAGAGCGCCCCCTCGGCCAGGTTCCACAACCGCCCCCGCGGCGGCTCGCCGGACTGCGCCTTCCGCGCCAGCCAGATCATCAAAGCCGCCACGATCAGCCCGGACAGCAGGATGATGATCAGGAACTTGCTGACCGGGTACGGCAGGTGAATGTGGAGGGAGTCGAAGACGTGGAACTCGTAGGCGTCCCGGACGTGAGAAAACGGGTCGAGTTCCTTCTTAATGGTGACATCGGTGACCGTGGCGAACAGCATCCGTCACCCCTTCCCGCCCGGCGCCCCGCCCGCGACCAGAGGCGACCGCCCCGCCAGGAGCGCCGTCTCCGCCAGCAGCGAAGAGAGGTAGGCGAACAAGAGCCACAGCCAGAAGACGACCCCTGCGGCCCGCAAATCGGGTGCCAGCAGGAACACCGCCCCCCCACCGCCGAACGCGACCACCAACCGCAGCACCGTCCCGACCAGCATCCCGACCACACCACCCAGCGGGTGCCGCGCCGCCATCCGCCGGTTCAGCCAGTACGTCCCGACCGCGGCCGGCACCGTCAGCGCGACCGCAGCCGCCGCGGCCATCACGTGCACCGACCCCAACGGCAGCGCCGCCAACAACACCACCCCGGCGGGGACTGCGAGCACCGCCGCCTGACGCCCGGTCATGGCCCGTCCCCTTCGGACTTCGGGGGTGACGGCGACTGCGCCGCCCGCGCCAAGTGAACGAACGCCACCACGGCCCCGAGCAGGGTCAGCACCACGGTGAACCAGGGCATCAGCCCGGTCAGCCAGTCGATCAACACCCCAACGACCGTGAACCCCGCCATCTCCATCCCGAGGACGGCGAACGCGAACGGGCTGACCGGTCGGGCCGGTGGCATCGGCACACACAGCGAGGACGGTCGAACGCGCGGCCGGCGGGTCCGGGGTAGTGGGGTATTCTGGGACGGAGCCGGGGAACGTCAACCAGGCGTAGTGAATTAATTCACAAGCCCCCGTCCCAACGTCCCTCCCATCCGCGAAACTGATTCCCGACGCCGGCTCAGGTGATCAGGGTGAGGCGATCAAACCGTGTGTGTGATCGCCTTGATCGCCTCACCCGTGCGGCGGGTCGGTTTCCGATCACCTGATTGACAGCGCTCTATGGCAGGACAGGAGTTACGACCAGCCCGCCGGCCGTTCCCGGGGAAGAAAACGCAGCCATTTCCTGGCGCAGTCGGCCGACGTCCCCGGGGTGGCGCAACCGTCGCTCCTTGCCCCAAAAACCGTTAAAGACGGTGACGACCGGCTAACTCGCGTTGACATTCCGACCCCATTTTTCTTAGATTTAAGTAGGTTCGGGTGACGGTCGTCAGGATGCCTCACCCGGACGTTGGACGATCCCGCCTGAATCGAGCCAATTCGTGGAGGCTCCGGCCTCCTCGCCGTCCGGACCGCGACCGGCCCGGTGGTTACTGGTCGGAAGTCCGGATCGTTCCCCTCCGACCGGGCTCCGGTTCGGCCGGAGGTTGTTGTCCCGCCCCGATAGTGAGATCGGGGCAGTCGCCGCACGGACGCCTGATCCATCCGCCCGCTACCGTTGCCTCGGGCGACGGGGGGGAGAGTCCGCCGATGAGCAGCAAGTCGCTGAGCGACCGGACCAAGCAAGAGCTGGCCACCCTGGCCCGTCGCCGCGGCGTCAAGGGGTGGGACGGTATGAAGAAGGATCAGCTCGTCCGGGCGTTGAACCGGGCGGCGGCCAAGGCGAACCCGAAGGTGGCCCGACCCGCCGCCAAGACCCCACCAGCCAAGGCGCGACCCCAGGCCACGGCCCAACCGGCCGCCAAGGCCACCCCGGCGAAGGCCACGGTCAACGGCGCCGCCCGGCACGTCAACGGGGCCGCCAAGCAGACGGCGGCCCTGCCCGCGAAGCCCGCGGCCAAGCCCGCCGCGGTCGCGCCGAAGCCGACCTCCAGGCCCGAGCCGGCGCCACGGGTCGCCCCGGCACTCGCCCCACGGTACGAGTTCGTGATCGCGGCCGACAAGGACCTGTCCTCCCGGGCCAGCAAGACCGGCGGGGCGGTCAAGGACCGGATCGTCGTCACCGCCCCGGACCCGTACTGGCTGCACGCCTTCTGGGAGTTGTCCTTGCAATCGGTCCAGCGGGCCGAAGCGGCACTGGGTCAGGACTGGCACGGGGCCAAGCCGATCATCCGCCTCTTCGACGTGACCTCCGCCGACACCACCAGCACGTCCGAGCGGCCGCTGCGGGACATCGTCGTCCACGGCGGCTGTACCCACTGGTACATCGACGTGCCGCAACCGCCGCAGTCGTACCGGGCGGACATCGGCTACCTGTCGCGGCGCGGGCAGTTCTACGTCCTGGCCCGGTCCAACGTGATCGTCCCGCCCAAGGCCGGGGCCAGCGAGATGGTTGAGGAGGGCGGCGAGGGCCGGTCGGCCGCGGCCGACCCGATGCAGCAGGCCCAGAACCTGCTCGACGAGCAGTTCCGCAAGCCGCTGGTGAAAGACACGGCGTTCGGCAGCGGCGCCCTGCCGCCGGGCAAGCTCAAGAAGTTCTTCTTCGACATCGACGCCGAGTTGATCGTCCGCGGCCAGACCGACCCCGGGGCGGCGGTGACGCTTCAGAACGAGCCGGTCAAGCTGACCCCGGACGGCCGATTCACCATGCGGTTCAGTCTGCCGGACAGCCGGCAGATCATCCCCGCGGTGGCGACCGCGGCCGACGGCATGGAGGAGCAGACCATCGTGCTGGCCGTCGAGCGCAACACCAAGCGGCTCGACCCGATGATCCACGACCTGTACGGCGAAAACTGATCCCAGAAATCCCAAATCCCAAGCACCAAATCCCAACGGGTCGGTAACTTGGGATTTGGTGCTTGGGATTTGGGATTTTTCCCATGAATCGTCGCCGCTTCCTCCGCACCAAGCCCTTAGCCGGGGCCGGGTCGATCCTGCTGCCGGCCCCGGAGACGGAGCCGACCCCCGGCGGCCTGACTCTGATCCGGGTGTCGCGGCGGGCGATGGCGACCAGGTTTGAAGTCGCCCTGCCCTACGGCACACCGGACGCACTCGCCGCCGCCGAGGACGCCCTCGACCTGATCGACGATCTCGAAGACCAGCTCACCGTTTACCGCGACCACAGCGAGGTTTCGCGGCTCAACGCATCGGCACCCGCCGGACCGGTCGTCGTCGAGCCGAACCTGTTCGACCTGCTCGCCTTTTCCGTAGCGCTGACGAACGGCACGGCCGGCGCCTTCGACATCGCCACGGGATCGCTCATCAAGGCGTGGGGCTTCTTCAAGCGCGAAGGCCGCGTGCCGCCGCCGAGGGAGCTGGCCGACGCCCGCGCCCGCAGCGGCATGCGGCACGTGATCTTGAACGCTGACGCGCGGACGGTGAAGTATCGCCGGGCCGGACTGGAAATCAACCTCGGCGGGATCGGAAAAGGCTACGCGCTCGATCTCGCGGCCGACCTCCTGCGTAGAAAGTGGGGGGTGGCGTCGGCGCTCCTGCACGGTGGCGGCAGCAGTGTGCGGGCGCTGGGCACGCCGCCGGGCCAGCCGCGGGGCTGGCCGGTCGCGGTCCGCCACCCGTGGGACGACGCCCGGACGCTCGGCACCGTCTGGCTGCGGGACGAGGGGTTCGGAACGTCGGCGGCCACGTTTCAGTATTTTGAGTACAAAGGCCGCAAGCTCGGCCACCTGCTCGACCCGCGGACCGGGTGGCCGGCCGCCGGCACCGCCAGCGCCAGCGTCGTCGCCCCGACCGCGGCCGCGGCCGACGCCCTCTCGACCGCGTTCTTCGTGCTCGGGGCGGCGGGCGCCGCGGCCCACTGCACCCCGCGGCCGAGCCTGGGCGCGGTGGTGCTGCCCGAGGACGACCCGCCGACCACGGTCGGCCTCGACGCGACCCGCTACGACCCGCCGACCGCACGGACCATCCCAGACTGACACCGGACCGCATCATGGACCTCGCCATCCCGCTCGCCGTGGTCTATGCCGGACTGGCCGGCACCCTCCTGGCGCTGTTGGTTGCCGCCGCCACCAACGGCTGGTCGCTGCGGGTCTTCCTGCTCTTGGCGCTGCGGCTGGCGATCGGCTGGCACTTCCTGTTCGAGGGGCTGCACAAAGTCCACTCGTACATGGTCGGCCCGACCGAGACGAACCGGCCGTTCAGTAGCGCCCCGTACTTCGCCGCCGCCGAGGGGCCGTTCGGCGAGTACATGCGCAAAAAGTACCTCGGCGACCCGTGGGAGACGATCACCGCCAAGGTGACGCCGAAGAAAGCCATCAGTCCGACCGACTTCGCCAAGCTCCCGGAGGCCGAGCAGGCGGCCCTCTGCCCAGACGCGGCGGCGCAGGCTCTCGACCAGCCGGCGCGGGCGGCCTACGCTCGGTGGGTGTACGGCGTGGACGCCCGGCCCGCGAAGGTCGGTCTCGTCTCCGGTGGGACCGCGACCCTGACCGCCCCGTCCCGGCTGGCGATCATCGAGCTGCTCAAGTCGCAGGTTGCCGATCTGGAGGCCCGGCAGGCGGTCGGCCTCGGCAACGGCTACGGCATGGACCAGACCCGACTCAAAGCCGTGAAGACCGATCTGCGGTCCGCCGAGACCGAGTTGGCCGCCGACGCCGACCAGTTCCTGACCGAGTTGAATAAGGGAGCCGGCGCAACCGAAGCCGAGAAGCCGATCGCCAAACTCGACCGGATGACCATGTGGGCGATCACCGCCATCGGGGCGTGCCTGCTGGCCGGCTTCCTGACCCGGCCCGCCTGCCTCGTCGCGGTCGCGTTCCTGGTGCTGACGTACCTGACCCACCCGCCGTTCCCGTGGTACCCGCTGCCGCCCAACACCGAGGGGCACCCGATCTTCGTTAACAAGAACATCATCGAGGCGCTGGCGCTGCTGGTGGTCGCCAGCTTCCCAACCGGCAAGTGGCTCGGACTGGATGCGCTGTTCTACTGGTTCATCGGCCGCAGGAAGAATTAAACCTTCAAGCCCACCGATGGCAATCGGTGGGCTTTCCCCCCGGAGACCGAATCATGGCACTCGACCTGACCGCCGAGCAGAAAGACACCGGGCGGCGCAACTTCGAGGCGGCGGCCGGCGAGCTGACTCGCCGCGGGTTCATGAAGAGCATGGCCGCCGGCGCCGCTGTCGTGCCGCTCTCCGCGGCCGTGTACTACGGCTACGACTCCTGGAAGGGGAACAAGGCGGTCAAGACCGCGGTCATCGGCACCGGCGACGAGGGCGGCGTCCTCATCGGCGACCACAACCCGGAGTTCCTGGAGGTCGTCGCGGTCAGCGACATCCGCCCGTACAACCAGAAGCGCATCTTCGAGGGCGAACCGTCGCCGTCCCCGCGCAAGGGGCTGAACCACATCTACGGCAAGGACACCGCCCAGAAGATTCGCCAGTTCGGCCACTACGAGGAGCTGCTCGACCCGGCGGTCATCAAGAGCCTCGGGCTGGAGGCGGTCGTCATCGCCTTGCCGCTGCACATGCACGACGAGGTGGCGATCAAGTGCATGAAGGCCGGGCTGCACGTCCTGTGCGAAAAGCTCATGGCCCGGTCCGTCAGCCAGTGCAAGGACATGATTAAAGCCGCCACGGACCCGGCCAACCCGCGGCTCTTGGCGATCGGCCACCAGCGGCACTACAGCATGCTCTACGCCCACGCGCTGGAGATCGTGAAGTCCGGCGTCCTCGGCGACATCAAGCACATCCGCGCCCTGTGGCACCGCAACAACTCCTGGCCCTACGATCCGAAGTCCGAGAAGGAGCCGGTCGCCGAGGGGTTCACTCAGCCGTACTACCGCGACAGCTGGTTCAAGGCGATCTACAAGGAGGACGCCGACGCCCTCAAGGACCCGGCACTGCTCAAGAAGTACGGCTTCAACAGCATGGAGGAGCTGGTCCGCTGGCGTATCTACGACCGGACCGGCGGCGGGCTGATGGCCGAGCTGGGCAGCCACCAACTCGACGCCGCCTCGATCTTCCTGGGCAAGGTCAGGCCGCTGGCGGTGATGGGCGTGGGCGGCAAGTTCTTCTACGGCCCCGGCCGCAACGACCGTGAGTCCGACGACGGCGTATGGGTGACATACGAGTTCCCCGGCCCCAAGCACCCGAAGGCTGGCAAGGGCGGCACCGACGAGAGCGACCTCGTCGTCGTCACCTACTCGTCGTTCAACACCAACAGCTTCGAGAGCTACGGCGAGTGCCTGATGGGCAGCCGCGGCACCATGATCGTCGAGCAGGAGCGCGACGTGTACCTCTTCAAGGAGCCGCAGCCGGGCAAGGCCAAGAGCGGCGGCAAGGAGACCAACGTGGCCGTCACCGCCGCCGACGGCAAGAAGCCGGTGATGGAGGCGTCGTCCACCTGGGGCGGAGCGGGTGCGGCCGTGACCAAGCAGGCCAACGCCCCGAAGTGGGACAGCGACGTTCGCGGCTACCGCTCGGAGATGGAGCACTTCGCCTACTGCGTCCGCAAGTGGGACGCGAAGCTCGGCTACCGCAAGGACAAGGACGGTAAGTACGAGCAGGAGTTGCCGCACTGCCACGGTGAGGTAGCGATGGCCGACGCGATCCTGGCGCTGACCGCGAACATGGCGATGGGCAAGCGGGTGCGGATCGAGTTCGACCCGAAGTGGTTCCAGCCCGACACCCCGGACGTGCCGGAGGCCAAGTACGGCAAGAACGGCCTCGCGTAAGAGGAAGAGGAACGAACCACAGAGTCACAGAGGGCACAGAGGGAAGAAACACCGAGCAGACAACAAACGGGGTTAAAAGCAGAAGCAGG
>DASSAT010000794.1:0-6207 GCA_035699305.1 Fimbriiglobus sp.
CAGCCGGCCGGCCAGCCGGAGCCGGCGGCGGCACTCGGCCCCGTCGTCGGTGGTGACGTCGGCCACGATGCGCGCGGTGAAGTTGCACAACGGAACGTCCGGCGAGTTGGCCCGGTAGGTGACGTTGCCGACGACGAAGTACGGCGGGCGGTCGGGGCGGACGGCGGGGTTGCCGGACCGGACCATCTGCGACCGAATGTCGCCGGCGATCTTGGCCGTCACCTGTTCCAGGCGGCGGGCCGGTACGTCTTGCTTCTTGTAGCGCTCCTCTTCGACCGCGTAGGCGGCCATGTCGTTCAGCCGCAGCATGGCCAGCCGGTGCAACTCGGCGTGATCGGTGAACAGCGCCCCCGCGCTGCCGACTGCGGCCGGGTCCGGCGGTGCGGAGGCTTCGCGTCGGTGATGACCGTTCGTGGCCGGCAGTTCGGCGCTGGCGATCTCGGTGAGGCGATTGCGGCGGCGCTTCATCGGCGGCCCCCCCGCCCGGCGGACCGGCCCTCGAGCGCCTGGACCCGCGCGGTGATCGCGCGGAGGGCGTCGGCCGCGTCTCGTTCCAGCGCGGCGACTCGGCGGGTCAACCGCTGGTGCTGTGCGAGTGTGGGCGATCCGACCGGCGGCCGGGGCCGGTGCGCCCGGGTGATCTGTTCTTCAAGGGTGCCGGCGATCTGGTTGTGTGGCTGCGGGGCCGGCCTCCAGAGGTGCGGCCATCGCGCCTGGTCGTCGCCGGCGGCTGGGTAATCGGCCGGCGGCGTCACGGGCTGCGGGCGTGAGGGCCGCCGGCTGGCGTAGTCTCGGCCCGCCGTCTGGGGTAGACTCGACATCGACTCTCCTTGTTGTTGGGTGACAACGGGGTGTCATTGTCGCGGGACGGCCGTGGGGGGCGGCCCGCGGAACTGAGCCGGCCGCGGGGGTCCACCCCCGCGGCCGGTCTGCTGTCTCACACTCCCGCCCGCTCCAACTCCCGCTCCGCGTCCTCGGCGTCGCGCCGCCGCTGGGTGGGCGTGCGGCCGGCCGCGGGCGGCGCCGCCGCCTCGGTCTGGGCGGCCAGGTAGCGCCGCACCGCCGGCCAGCTCGTCAGCCACTGGCCGCCGCTGCGGACCGCCTCCAGGCGGACGGTCCGGCCGCCCTTGAGCCGGCGGCCGTGCATCACCCAGCGGTTGACGGTGGACGGGTGGACGGGGCGGGTGCGTCGGGTGCTGCCGAGCCGGCGGGCGGCCTCGGCCAGCGGGATTAGCCCCTCGGACGTGAGTCGGTCGATCAGGTCGGCGGTGGAGGTGGTAGCGGACATGCGTGTTCTCCCGGTGAGGAGGTCGTCACGCAGTTAATGTTTGCGGTCGCATTGTCCGCAGGCGAGTGGCATGACGATGGCATTTCGTGGGCGCCCACGAAGTGCCATCACCCGAGGGCGGGCGGGGCGTCGGGCCTGTAGTAACCGCCGATCGCCCGGTCGTTCTTGATGTGGCCGGCGTTCATCAACGGTTTGAGGTGGTCGCGTCGCAAGCGGCTGGGGTCACAATCCAGTTCCTTCGCCAAGTCTTTGAGGCTGAGCGCTCGACCGTCCAGCTTCTCAAGAACCTCGCGCTGTCTCCTGGGGAGCGGGGCGCCGGTCGGTGACGCCAGCGGCCGGACATCGCTTCCCCGCATTGACCCGTTGAAGCGGTGATGGATCGACCGCAGCTCATGCACTCGGCCGAGCGTGACCACCGAGGGGGTCACTATGAAGCGGCCGACATCACTCACCGCGAGGATCGCCTTATACATCCGATGGTCGGCACGGTTAAAGACCCGGCAGTTCCGGGCCTCGAACTCGTCCGGCTCATCAGGCTGCCGCTCACGTGGGAAGACTTCCGGCGGCACCCAGAGCCGGTGTGCGACCGCGGCCCCTCCAAGACGCCAGGCCGCTTCCTCGGCCCGGGTATACCGCGCCGCAACGTCCGAGGTCGGCACCCACCCGGCATCGGCGGCCGCGCGGAGAAACGGGTGACGGAGGTCCTCGAGACGCAAGCACAGCGCACGGCCGCTAGGACCGGAGAACTGGTCGAACGCCTCGACCGCTTTCTCCCAGGTCCGCGCGGCCCTGAGTTTCCAGAGGCCGCGCCACAGGGTCTTGAGGATACGTTCGGGTTCGCGGGGGTCGATCGGCCGTCCGTCACCACCAACCACTTCGCGGTAGATGTGCGCTGCAACGAGCTGCGGTCCGTGGGGGCCGAACGGCCTATCCGTCACGGTCACTCGCCCGTCGGGGTGTTGTGTGTGGATACGGATGACTTGGCCTTCGGGGGCGGCCAGGACCGCCATCAGGTGGGACATGACGGGTTCTTTGGTGTGAACCGGTCGGGACCGGGTGGGCGCACCAAAGAACACCGCACCCGATTCCGACCACGGCGGTCATGACTCCGCCGCTCCGGGTCGCCCGGACGTGAACAAGCTTACCAAGAGAACGGCCGGCCATGCGAGGTCGGCGGCGGCCCGGCTCACCCCGCGGCGGCCATCGCCCGGCCGGCCAACTCGGCGTCGGCCGCCTGGGAGTAGTGGTCGCTCATCGCCTTGAAGCTGTGGCCGAGGACGGCCCGTACCGTCTCCAGTCCGTACCGCTCCCGCAGTTCGACCGCGCGGAGGTGCCGGAGCTGGTAGGCGGAGAACGGTGTCACCTTCGCCTTCCGACAGGCGCGGCTGATGGCGCGGGCGACCGACTGGCGGTCGTAGCGCGGGGCCAGCTTCCGCCTCGAGCGCGCCCGCTTCTCGTCATTCCGCCGCATGTGGGACGGCCAGCGCTTCGTCACCCGGGCCGCGGCGCGCTCGGCGCTGCGGGCGGCCTCGGACCGGGCGGGCGTGAACACGAACTCTTCGGGGCCGCACCCGTCCAGCCACGGGGTCAGCACGCGGATCGCCTCGGGGCCGAGGTAGACGGTCCGGGCCTTCCCCCGCCACGTCCCCTTGTGCCGGGCGACCGCGTAGCGCCACAGGTCGGGTTTCGTCCGGTCCAGGTCGCCGGGCCGCAACCGGCAGACCTCCCCCGGCCGGGCACCAGTGAGCCGGAGCAGCGCCACGATCGCGCGGACGGCGGGCGAGAGCAGCGGAAGAACCTTCTCGATCGCAGACGGGTCGGCGGGTGCGACCGGCTTGCCTTCCTTGGCACCCGACCGGCCCGGGGCGAGCGGGCGGACGGCTCGCAGCCCTTCCAGGACCGACGGGGAGACGAGTTGTTCTTCCACGCACCAGCGGACGAACTGCCGGACCTGACTGACGCGCTTGTTGACCTGGGTGCGGACCCGGCCGTCCCGGACCATCGCGTCCCGGACGGTCTTGAGTTGGGGGATGCCGAAGTCGGACAGCAGGGTCCGGCCGAACAGCCGGCGGACGTAGCCGAGCGTGAGCTTCAGGTCGTCGGCGGTCCCGGTCGGCTTGCCGTCCTGGTCGCGGTAGTGCCGCTCGGCGAACCGGACGAACGCCAAGAGCGCCTCGTTGACCGTCACGTCCTGGCCGGCCGCCGGGTAGACCCCGCCGTTGGCGACCACCAGCGCGACGACGCGCTCATACTCGGCCCGGGAGGCGGCGGACTTGTAGCGGCCGAGGTAGAGTTGTTTGGAGCCGCCGCCCGAAAGTCGGATGGTGCAGACGGCTTGATTCGTGGGCTTGTGCCGGCGGTAAACGGGCACGGCGTTCGGGGTGCGGGGCATGAGGAACCCGGGGTTTCGCGGTAGTCTACCGCGGAATCAGGGGTTTCGAGCCGCACCGACGAACGCCGTCGGGTAAGTGTAACTACTTCGGCTGCAAGGCTTTACGGAAGTGGGCGCTACAGGACTTGAACCTGTGACCCCCAGTGTGTCATACTGGTACTCTAGCCAGCTGAGCTAAGCGCCCCAGTCTCCACCTTCTTACGCCCTTCCACCCGCCCGTCAAGACGAATCCGTCACCCCCGGACGTGGCCGTCGCCTGTGACCACGTACTTGTACGTCGTCAACTCCCGCAGACCGCACGGGCCACGGGCGTGGAACTTGTCCGTGCTGATCCCGATCTCCGCCCCCAGCCCCAGCTCGAACCCGTCGTTGAACCGCGTGCTCGCGTTCACCATCACCGCCGACGAGTCCACCGCCTGCACGAACCGCCGCGCCGCCGACACGTCCCGCGTCACGATCGCGTCCGTGTGCTTCGACCCGAACGTGCTGATGTGCGCGACCGCGGCGTCGAGGTCCGGCACTACCTTCACCGACAGGATCAGGTCGAGGAACTCGGCGGCGTAGTCCGCGTCCGTGGCCGGCTTCGCGGCGGGGACCAGCCGGCACGTCTCGGGGCAGCCCCGGAGTTCGACGCCCCGCTGCACCAGCGCCGCCCCGACGCGCGGCAGGAACGCCCCGGCCACCGCGGCGTGGACCAGCAAGCTCTCGGCCGCGTTGCACACCCCTGGCCGCTGACACTTGGCGTTCACCACGATCCGCTCGGCCATGTCCAGGTCCGCGGCCGCGTCCACGTAGACGTGGCAGTTGCCAAGGTAGTGCTTGAGCACCGGCATCGTCGCCTCGGCGACGACCCGGCGGATCAGACTTTCGCCGCCGCGCGGGATCGTCAGGTCGATGAACTCGTTCAACTTCAGCAGGTACCCGACCGCGGCCCGGTCGGCGGTCGGCACCAGTTGCACCGCGTCGGCGGGGAGACCGTGGTTCGGCAACTCGTCGGCGAGGACGCGGTGCAGGGCGGCGTTCGAGTGGGCCGCCTCCTTGCCGCCGCGGAGGATGACCGCGTTGCCGCTCTTGACGCACAGCCCAGCCGCGTCCGCGGTGACGTTCGGCCGCGACTCGTACAGGAAGAGGATCACCCCGAGCGGCACGCCGACCTTGAGCACCTGCAACCCGTTCGGCCGCACGCCGCCCTCGCGCACGTCGCCGACCGGGTCGGACAGGGCCGCCACTTGCCGCAGGCCGTCGGCGACGGACTTCAGGCGGGCGGGGGTGAGCGTCAGTCGGTCGATGGCCGCGGCGGTCAGCCCGTAGCCCGGGGCCGCCGCCACGTCCTCCGCGTTGGCGGTCAGCACCTCGTCGGAGCGCTTCTCCAGGGCGTCGGCGGACGCAAGCAGCCAGGCGTTCTTCTCCGCGGTCCGTGCGACAGTGAGGACGGCGGCCGCAGCCCTGGCCCGCTTTACCAGGTCCAGGCAAAGGGCTTCGAGTGAGTCGGTCTTGATGCGAACGTTCACGGCAGACTCAGAATGGGATCGGGTTGCGGTGATTCACGATCGCCTCGATCAGCAGGGCGGCGTCGCGGGTCGGGCCGACGTCATGGACACGCAGGACCAGCGCCGGGTTCAAGGTCGCGCACGCCACGGCCACTGCCAGTGACCCCGGTATCCGCTCGGCCCGGCCGCGGCCGGTGATCAGGCCGAGGAACCCCTTCCGTGACACGCCCAGGCAGATCGGCCGGCCGAACCGGGCGTACTCGTCCAGGTTGGCCAGGAGCCGGAGGGTATGCTCCTGCGTCTTGCCGAAGCCGATGCCGGGGTCGAGGGCGATCGCCTCCGGGGCGACGCCAGCCGCGGTCAGCGCTCTCAGCCGCTCGGCGAAGAAGTCGCCGACCTCGCGCACCACGTCATCATACCGCGGGTCGCGCTGCATCGTCGCCGGGGTGCCCTGCATGTGCATGACGACCACCCCGGCGGCGAACTCCACGATCACGGCCGGCATGTCCGGGTCGCCGCGCAGGCCGGTCACATCGTTGATGATCGCCGCGCCGGCGTCCAGGCACTGCCGCGCCACCTCGGCCTTCGACGTGTCTACCGAGATGGGCAGCGCGACCTTTGCCGCCAGTGTCCGAACCACGGGAACGACCCGGCGCAGCTCCTCGTCGAGCGGCACACTCGCGGAGCCGGGGCGGGTCGATTCGCCGCCGACGTCGAGCAGGTCGGCGCCCTCTTCGACGAGCCGTAAGCCATGCTCGACGGCTGCGGACGGGTCGAAGAAGCGTCCGCCGTCAGAGAAGCTATCCGGGGTGACGTTGACGATCCCCATCACCAGCGGCCGGGGGCCGACGGCGATGGCGCGCCCTCGACACAACCAGGTTTGCGAGGATGAAGGCATGGCACGCGGATGACGCGGATTTCAGCGCGGATGCCCGCGGATCAGAAGGCAGGATTCAAGCGGGTCAGAAGTACGGCTCGAATCCTGTCTTCCATCTCTGTCATTCTATCCGCGGTGATCCGCGCTGAAATCCGCGTCA
>DASSAT010000795.1:0-7400 GCA_035699305.1 Fimbriiglobus sp.
AACCCCCTCCCCGAAGCGGGGAGGGGGAGTAAGAGGGTCGTGTCTGTCTTCCTCCCCTCCCCGCTTCGGGGAGGGGACGGGGGAGGGGTTGGCATCGCCACGCGGTCCGCGTTGTGTCGGAGCGACCCCAGCCGGTACAATCTCCGCGTCCATCACGCCGGGGGCCGCCTGTGTTCCGCGTCGGGTCGGGCCACGACACGCACCGGCTGGTCGAGGGCCGGCCGCTGGTCCTCGGCGGGGTCCGCATCGACCACCCGAAGGGGCTGGCCGGGCACTCTGACGCCGACGCCGTGCTGCACGCCGTCACCGACGCCCTGCTCGGGGCGGCCGGCCTCGGCGACATCGGCGACGCCTACCCGGACACCGACCCGCGGTGGAAGGACGCCGACAGCCGACTGTTCCTGACTGAGACGGTCCAAGCCCTGAACCGGATGGGCTGGAAGCCGGTCAATCTGGACGCGACAATCTTCGCCCAGGAGCCGAAGCTCGGCCCGGTGAAGGCGGCGATCCGCAACAGCCTGGCCGGCCTCGTGGGGCTGCCGCCTGATGCGGTGAACGTGAAGGCGAAGACCGGGGAGAAGGTCGGCCACGTCGGCCGCGGCGAGGCAATCGGCTGCCACGCGGTCGCGCTGATCGAGAAGAGGAAATAACCACAGAGTCACAGAGGACACAGAGGGAAGAAACACAGAGTGGGAAACCAGGGTTCAAAACCGAAGACGAGACCGTCTTCTTTTGTCTTTAACCCTCTCTGCTGTCTTCCTCTGTGTCTCTTCCCTCTGTGTCCTCTGTGACTCTGTGGTTCGTTTTCTGAGGATTCCCATGCCACTCCAGGTGTACAGCACGCTGAGCCGCAAGAAGGCGCCGTTCCCGAAGCGGGCGGGCGAGCCGGTGACGATGTACGTCTGCGGGCCGACCGTCTACAAGCCGGCCCACGTCGGCCACATGGTCGGGCCGGTCATCTTCGACACGGTGAAGCGCTACCTGACGTCCCTCGGCTACAAGGTGACGTGGGTGGTCAACGTCACCGACGTGGACGACAAGCTGATCGCCCGAGCCAGGGAACTCGGGACGACGGTGCCGGCGCTGGCCGAGCGGATGACGGCCGACTACCTCGACTGCCTTAAGCGGCTCAACGTCACCGGCGTCGATCACTTCCCGAAAGCGACCGACCACATCGGCGAGATGGTCGCGATGATCGCCACGCTGGTCCAGAAGGGGCACGCCTACCCGGCCGGCGGGGACGTGTACTTCGACGTGACCCGGGACCCGGACTACGGCAAGCTGTGCAACCGCGACCCGGAGCAGCTGGAGGCCGGGTCGCGGATCGAGGTGAGCGACCGGAAGCGCAACCCCGGCGACTTCGCGCTGTGGAAGGGAGCCAAGCCGGACGAGCCGCCGGAGGTGCAGTTCGACAGCCCGTGGGGCAAGGGCCGGCCCGGCTGGCACATCGAGTGCTCGGCGATGGCGACGAAGCTCCTCGGCGAGACGCTGGACATCCACGGCGGCGGCCTGGACTTGCAGTTCCCGCACCACGAGAACGAGCTGGCCCAGAGCGAGTCCGCGACGGGCAAGGAGTTCGCGCGCGTCTGGATGCACAACGGCCTCTTGCGGATGGGCCAGGCAAAGATGGCCGGGTCGGTCGGCAACGTGGTGAACGTCGCCGACGCGCTCAAGCACATGCCCGGTGAGGCGATTCGGTTCTACATATTGCAGACGCACTACCGCTCGCCGATCGACATGGGCGACTGGCGGGACGGCAAGCCGCTGCCGGACGGGATGCTGGCGGCGAAGGCGGCCTACGAGACGTTCGTCCGGTTCGCCGAGCGGGTCGGGCGGGTGACGGGCCAGCCGTTCGGCGCGCCGGCCCCGGCCGCGTCGGGCGGGTCGCGGCCGACCATGACGGTCGGGTACGCCGAGTACCTGCGGCGGTTCGTCGATCACATGAACGATGACTTCAACACCGGCGGCGCGGTCGGAGTGATGTTCGAGCTGGTCAACCGGCTGAACCGGCTGGCCGACGACGGCAAGTTGGAGGACCCGTCCGCGGCCAACCCGGCGGCGCGGGCGGACTTCACCGAGGGGGCGCTCCTGGTCCGGGAGTTCGCCAACATCCTGGGGCTGACGTTCGCCCCCGAGCCAGCGGCGCTGGGCGGCGGCGACCAACTCGTCGCCGGGCTGGTGCGGCTGTTGATCGACGTGCGCAACGACCTCCGCGCCCTGGCGAAGGGGATCGCCGACAAGGCCGACCCGACGAAGAAGGGACTGTTCGACCAGACCGACCAGATTCGCAACCGGCTAGCCGACCTCGGGGTAACGCTGGAGGACCGCCCCGGCGGCACCACCTGGCGGGTGGGGTAGCCGATGTTCCCGCACCCGTGCGGCGAGCAGTTCGAGCGGGCCGTCGCGGGCGGCGCCGACCCGAAAGTGGTGGTGCCGGACACCTTTGTCATCGTTCGGGGAGGCACGAAGCTGGTCCCGCCCACCGGGGACACTTTCTCCTGCACGGCTGGGCCGACGCTGGGTGCGGCTGCGTGCGCGGTCCCATATAACCAAGTGCGCGCGACGACCGCCGGAGCAATCCGAGCGGCCGGCGGCGTCGTGGAATGGGTGCCCGAACTTTCACCCCGTGGTACGATGAGCCCACAACACGTTCACGTCACCGAATCCGCGCCGACCGTGTTGGGGGACCCGCAACCGAACCCCGTTCCGAAGTCCGGCCGGATCGACGGCGGCAAGTGACACCGGAGGAGCCAGCAATGACCGAGTGGGTGCCGATCCGCTACCGCGGGTTCTGGGACGTACCGCGGATTTTCCTGGCGCGGTTCGGTGGACAACTGTTCCTGTTCGATTGTCCATTCAGCGAAGCGCTCGACGACTACCCGGAGGTCTACACCATCTACACCTTGCCCGACTTCGCGGACGATGACATACCGCAGGACTGGACGACGTTGCCAGCCCGGGCTACCCGCACCCTCGGTACGGTTCCCGTCGCTGTCGTCCGGTTCGACCCGACTCGCCGAAAGGCGATTGGGGTCGAGGTGTTCGACGCCCTGACCCTGCCGCCGGCCAACGGGACCCACGGACATGCTCAGTCCTCCACCCCCGTCCCTTGAACGCCGCGTTCTCGGCCTCGACCCAGGCTTGCAGGTCACCGGCTACGGCGTCATCGAGGCGACCCCCGCCGGGCCGGTCCACCGCGAGGCCGGCGTCCTCCGCGCCGGCGACGAACGCACCACTCCCGACATGGCTCAACGGGTGAAGGTGCTGTACGATGGTCTATTAGAAGTCCTCGACGAGTGGCGGCCGACGGTGATGGTCGTGGAACAGCTGTACTCCCACTACGACCACCCGCGGACCGCGATCCTGATGGCCCACGCCCGCGGCTGCTTCTTCCTGGCCGGCGCCCAGCGCGGCATCGAGGTGCTGAGCTACCCGCCGGCCCGGGTCAAGAAGACGATCACCGGCCACGGCCGGGCGACCAAGGAGCAGGTCCAGCACGCCATCATGCGCGAGTTGAACCTGGCGAAACTGCCCGAGCCGCACGACGTCTCAGACGCCCTGGCCGTCGCCCTGTGCCACTACTACTCGACCGCGACCACCATCGTCGGCAAGGCACGGTCGGCGACGTTCACCCCGGTCAACCGTGAGGCGCTGTTCGCCGACGACGAGGACGAAGGGCAAGAGACCAAGGACAAGGGACGATGATTACCAAGATGACCGGCGTCCTGGCCCGGGTTCTTGACGACGAGGCCCGGCTAGTAATCGGCCCGTTCGAGTACCAGGTGCTGGTGCCCGAGGCGGTCCGCCGGCTGATCCAGCTGCGCACGGGGCAGGAGATCACGCTGCACATCGCCGAGTACCTGGAGGGGAACTCTGCCGGCAGCCGGTTCGTGCCGCGGCGGTTGGGGTTCCTGACTGAGTTGGAGGTGGAGTTCTTCGAGCTGTTCTGCACGGTCGAGAAGATCGGCTCGAAGAAGGCGCTCAAGGCGATGGCCCGGCCGGTGCGGGAGATCGCCGAGGCGATCAACCGCCAGGACGCGAAGTGGCTGAGCACGCTACCCGGCATCGGCGCGACGACCGCCGAGCAGATCGTCACGACGCTGAAGCGCAAGGTGGCCCGGTTCCTGAACGCCCCGACGCCGCCATTGCCGGCCGAGGAGCCGGTGGTGGTCGAGTCAGCCGCGCCGAAGGCCAACGGCAAGCGCAAGGCCGCGCCGCCGCCGGAGCCCGAGGCGGATATCACCGCGGCGGACGGCCGGCTGATCGAGGACGTGTACCAGGCGCTGATGAGCGTCGGTCACAACCCGATCGAGGCGCGGACGAAGCTGGACACGCTGCTCACAGCCGGCCGGCCGTTCAAGACGGTCGAGGAGGCGCTGATGCTGGTCTACGGCAACCGGGGATAACCCTCACGCGGTGCATCATGGCAATCACGGAAACCGTCGTCGCCAAGATCATGGCGAAGTGCGCCCGACACTGCTGCATTTGTCGGCGGCACCGACCTTTGAACCTGCAGGTTCACCACATCGACGAGCAAGCGGAAGGAGGGAGTGATAAAGAAGACAACCTCATCGCAACGTGCAGCAACTGTCATGCTGATGTTCACACGCGGACAATGTTGACTCGGCGGTTCACGAAACGCGAACTCAAGTTGCACCGAGATGCGGTCTACCAATTAGTGGCCGATGGAAAACTACCATCCTCCGAAGCTGATCGCGGAGTTGACTTTGTCGATGAACTCGCCAGAGGAATCATCGTAGCTCTGCGGGCATTTCCCTCGTCGGCGGTGGATGTTCCTGAGTTGACTGCAGAAGCAACTGAACTGCTCTTGGCTGCGGCTACTCAGGACACCGAGTTCGAGATCAGCGAAGGGTCGGACGTACCCGGTTACGTATCGGTCGGTCACAAACGTTTTGGAAACCCACAAAGCAACCGCTCGCGAGCGCAGTATCGCAACGCCCTTAATCAACTGCTAAAGCTTGGCCTCGCTGAGCACGAGTACAGCCATTTCGTGCTTTCCGACGCAGGTTATAGGCTTGCCGATACACTTCTCGCGGCCTCAGCTAGTCCACCACAAACAGACACAACGACGAGTTGAGCATGGCCCGTGAGAAAGTGATCGGTCCCGGCCCCACCGACGAGGACCGCAGGCGCGACGCCGCCCTGCGGCCGAAACTGCTGCGCGAGGTCATCGGCCAGACGCGCGTCTCCGAGCGGCTCCAGATCGCCGTGGACGCCTCGCGCAAGCTCCGGGAGCCGCTGGGCCACATCCTCTTCGACGGCCCTCCCGGCCTCGGCAAGACCACCTTCGCCACGGTACTCCCCAACGAACTCGGCACCACCATACAGATGACCAGCGGCCCGGCCCTGACCAAGCCGGCCGACCTGTTGCCGTTCCTGACCAACCTCGAAGAGGGGAGCATCCTGTTCATCGACGAAATCCACCGGACGCCGCGGGTGGTCGAAGAGTTCATCTACCCGGCGATGGAGGACTTCCGCATCGACATCATCCTCGGCGAGGGGGTCAACGCCCGGACGATCAACATGAAGCTCAAGCCGTTCACCCTGATCGGGGCGACGACCCGCGGCGGGATGCTCTCCGGGCCGATGCGCGACCGCTTCAAGATGCGCGAGCACCTGGACTACTACACCATCGACGAGTTGGCCGAGATCGTCCGGGTGAACGCGGCCAAGCTGCAAACACCGATCACCGCTGGCGCCTGTCTCGAACTCGCCCGTCGCAGCCGGGGGACGCCGCGGGTGGCGAACGCCCGGCTGTACTGGTCGCGGGTATACTCGGCGGCGAAGGCGGACGGGGCGATCACGGAGGCGACCGCCCACGATGCGCTGGACATGCAGCAGGTGGACGCCGACGGGCTGGACAAGAACGACCGCCGTTACTTGGAGGTGCTAATCGACACCTTCGGCGGCGGCCCGACCGGCGGCGAGGCACTCTCGGCGACGATGAACATCGCCGTGGACACGATCACCGACGAGATCGAACCGTACCTGTTGCGCGAGCAGTTCATCATCCGCAGCCCGCGAGGTCGGATGGCGCAGCCGAAAGCATTCCACCTCTTCGGCAAGACGCCGCCGAAACCGAAGCCCGACGAGAAGCCGGGGCCGAACTTGTTCGAGTGACCCCGCCGGGGTACGATCTCCTCTTGACACCGGACAAGGAGGAGGTGGTCATGACGACTCCGGCGGCAGTGTTGATGGCGGTCGGACTGGTGGCGAGCGAGTTCCCCACGACGGCACCCATCCCGGCATCCAAACCGAAGGCCGACGGGCTGATCGTGGTGAACTGCGGCGACCACCTCCGGCTGTTGAACGAGGCGGGCCGGGAGATTAAGCGGTACACCCCACCGAAGGCCGACGGCTGGCCGGCGTGGCAGATCGGCCCGGTCAGCCCGGACTTGAAGCGATTGATCCTGACCGCCCGAATTGAATTCGGCACCCGGTACACCCGCACGGTGATCGCCCCGCTTGATGGAAAAGGGCGACTCCGACCGATCCATCCGCCGGGCGGTCAGTTCAGCGACCCGTTCTGGGCCGCGGACGGTAAGCGGCTGATTGACGGCCGCCTCATCCATAACGGGGCCTTTGGGGTCGGTTCCCACTGCGTCAACCTGACATTCGAAGCGGACACCGAGCGGGTGGACCTTATGCCGCTGCCTGCGATCAAAGGTGGCCCACCCGAGGGCGGGGTTGGACAATTCGGACTGACCGATCCGACCACCTACCGCCGGAGCTTACATCGGGTGATAGCCTGTTCCCCGGCCGGCGACTGGTATCTGACTTGGCAACAGAAGCGCGAAGGCTATGGCATCCCTTCATGGCTCGCCCTGGTCAGCAAGGATGGCAGGACGATCCGGCGGGTACTCACGACCGACCAGTTCGCGCACGGGAAGTTCTCGCCGAACGGCAAGCGGGCCGTGCTGACCATATGGTCCCGGAGTCAGCCAAGCAGGGAGTTGAAACAGTTCGACGGCGTGTTCGTTCTCTCTGTCAATGACAACGTCTTGGAGCGGGTCGTCGCTCCCCCGTCCGACCTGTTCCGAATCGGCTGGGTTAGCGCCGCCTGGAGCCCAGACGGTAAGCGGATCGCCTTCGGCTACCACCGCTACAACGACGACGGGTTCGAGTTCCGGGTAGTGAGCTACACCCCGGACGGCGGCGACCCGCATACGGTCCTATCCGTGACCGGGTCGAAAGACGAGGTCGCGCCCCTCCACCTGGAGGGATGGCATTGACCGATCAGGTCGTTCTCCGGGGGCGCTGGCGCCCCACGCCGTCGGCAGCGCGAACAGGATCACGCCGGACCCGACCCGCCCCAGCCCGCCGATGGTGATGCCATACGCCGGCTCACTCACCCAGCGGGAACGCCCCTTCGGCGATCA
>DASSAT010000796.1:0-3729 GCA_035699305.1 Fimbriiglobus sp.
GACCGACTGCGCCTGCCCGAGCAGTGTGCGGGCGCTGACCGGCGGGACGCCCGCGATCTCGGCGCCGCGCGGCAGCGGTTCGCCGCGGGAGGGGGCCGGGCCTTCGGCGGTCGTCTTCGGGACGAAGTCGAGCGCGGTGTCGCCGCTCAGGAATCCGCGGGTGATGACCGCGTCCTCTCCGGTCCGCGGGACGTGCTTCGGATCGACCTCGACGTTGACCCGGACCTGGCCGGTGGCCTCGTCGAGGTCGAGGGCCGTCACTTCGCCGACGCGGACGCCGGACTTGCGGACCGGGGTGCCGACGGCGAGCCCCGGGGCCTCGGGGAAGAGGACGGTGTACTTCGCCCGGTTGGCGAAGAGCGTCGGGGTGCCGCCGAACAGGACGACAAGCAGCGACAGGACGCCCAGCGCCGCCGCGACAAACAGTCCCAACCGGAGGCGGAGAGATCGTTCGGCCATCGGTGCCTCCTCACGAAATCCCAAATCCCAAGCACCAAATCCCAACAAAGACAAATCCCCGAGTTGGGATTTGGTGCTTGGGATTTGGGATTTATTCGCTCTTCTCTTCCTTCATCTCGGTGATCCGCTCCCGCGCCTCGCCGGCGACGAACTGCCGCACCCGCTCGTCCCCGCACGCCGCCAGCCCGTCCGGCGGGCCGTCGTAGAGCACCTGCGATTCGCCGACGCCCAGGCGGGCGAACGGGTGCAGCATCACCACCCGGTCGGCCACCTTCCGCACCGTCCGCATCTCGTGCGTCACGACGATGCTCGTCACCGGCCGGCGGGCGCGGGTCCGCAGGATCAGCTCGTTGATGACGTCGGTCATGATCGGGTCCAGCCCGGTGGTCGGCTCGTCGTAGAGCATCACGTCCGGGTCCAGGGCCAGCGCCCGGGCCAGTCCGACGCGCTTGCGCATCCCGCCGGACAGCTCGGCCGGCATCTTCGCCTCCGCGGCCGGCGGCAGCCCGACCTCCTGTAACCGCTCCCGCACCCGCCGCTGAACGTCCGTCTCGGACACCCCGCCCTTGGCCCGCAGCCCGAAGGCGACGTTGTCGAAGACCGTCAGGCTGTCGAACAGCGCCGACCCTTGGAACAGGAACCCGGCCCGCAGACGCATCTCGGTCCGCTCCCGCTCGGTCATCCGGTGGACCGGCTTGCCCTCGAAGAACACCTCGCCATCGGTCGGCTCCAACAAGCCGACGATCAGCTTGAGTGACACCGACTTGCCGCACCCGCTCTCGCCGATGAGGGCGATCGTCTCGTGCGGGAAGACGTCCAGCGACACGTTCGCCAGCACCGACTGCCGGCCAAACCGCTTCGACACTCCCACCAGCCGGATGATCGGATCAGCCATAAAACCGTTTCACCGCAGAGGGCGCGGAGGGCGCTGAGGAAGAATTGAGTTCAAGACAGTCTTCAACTCTGTCTTTTCTCTGCGCCCTCTGCGCCCTCTGCGGTGAATCCTCTTCACGCTACTTTGGCCGCGGCGGGCGGCCATAGTTGGTTACTCAGGGCGTTGCTGGACATCGCCATCAGGAAGTCCAGCACCAGGATCGCCACGAACGACAGCACGAACCCCTCGGTCGCCGACCGGCCGACGCCCTCGGCCCCCGGCCGGCTGTGGAACCCCCGGTGGCAACAAATCAAGGACAGCACCCCGCCGAACACCACCGACTTGCCCAGCCCGACGAACAGATCCCAGAGCTTGACGAAGTTCGCCGTGTGCCGCCAGTAGTGGAAGCTGTCGATGTCGAACACCCGCAGGCAGATGAGCGAGCTACCGACGATCCCCATCGCGTCGGCGATCACGGTCAGGAGCGGGATCATCAGCAGGCAGCCGAGGAACCGCGGGCCGACTAGGTACTTCACCGGGTCCACGCCGAGGCAGGCCAGGGCGTCGATCTGCTCGGTGACGCGCATGGTGGCGAGCTGCGCGGCCATCGCGGTGCCGACTCGGCCGGCGAGCATCACCGCCGCCAGCACTGGGCCGAGTTCCCGCACTACCGACATGTGGATGACCGCCCCGAGCGAGGTGTCCAGCCCGATCATGTGGAACTGGCTGTACGCCTGGACGGCCAGCACCATGCCGATGAACAGCCCGGTGATCGCGACGACGCCGACGCTACTGACCCCGAACTCGACGCAAACGTGCAGCAGTTCGCGGCCCTTCATGTGGCGCGAGGCGACGCCTGTGACAGCCCGCAGGGCGAAGAGCGTCCAGTCGCCAAGGCCGATGATCGCGTCCGCCAGACCGACCCGCAGCCCGGAGAACGGCGACGCCGGGCGGTCGGGCGGGGTGTCGGGGATCGCCTCGGCGGCACTGGACATGGCGGACCGGTCCTGGTCGGGGCGTGTTCCTACGCTTCAGAACATCGAACGCCGGCCGGGCCGGCTCTTCGAGAAGAGGAGAGGGGGAGAAGAGGAGAGGGGGAGAAGAGGAGAGAAAACCGGTGTGATTGTCTCCTCTTCTCCCCCTCCCCTCTTCTCCCCCTCTCGAAAATGATACACCCGGACCCGCCGGCACGACCGGACTTTTAACGTAGTAGGCACACTCCGTGTGCCGTCTCCGCATCAACGAGCGAAGAACGGCACACGGAGTGTGCCTACTACATTCAAGCCTGCACTCGACGGACTGGGAAGCCGTCGCGCCACTCGGTCCAGGTCCGACTCACCGGGTCGAACTCCCAGCCGTTGACCGGCACCGGCTCGACCGGGTGGACGACCGGACTGTCGTCCACCGGAAACGCGACGGGGACGCCGCCCGATCGCTGTCGCCACCGCCGCTCGGCCCGCCGGACCTCCTCCTGATGCCGGAGGGCCGCCAACTCGCCGCGGCCGGCGAGGAAGACGAACCCGGCCAGGATGACCAGCATGAACTCCGACTGCCAAAGCCCGATCAGCCCCAGGAGCAGCGCGATCCCGGCCCCGACGGTCGCGGCGACCTCGGTAGCGGTCAGCCGGTCGGTGAACCAGCTCACGACCGCGCGGAAGACCCGGCCGCCGTCCATTGGGAACGCCGGCAACAGGTTGAACGCCACCAGAACGATGTTCGCCACCAGCAGCCGCGCCCAGAACGCTTCCAGGCTCAGTCCGCCGCGTAGCCCGCCGAGGATAGTGTAGCCGTCGAGGGCCATCAGCCCGGCGACCCCTGCGGCGATGACGACGTTGACCGCCGGGCCAGCCAGGGCGACGACGATCTCCGGCCACGGCCGCTCCGGCATGTTCTCCAGCCGGGCGACGCCGCCGATCGGGTACAGGGTGATGTCCCGGGTGCGGATGCCGTAGTGCATCGCGGCCAGTGCGTGGCCGAACTCGTGCAGGGCGACGCAGCCGAACACGGCGAACACCACGGCCACGTCGAGGACCGCGTGGCCGGCCCCGAGGCTGGCGGAGCTGGACAGGAAGACGAACAGCGGCAGCAGCCAGAACGTCGGGTGGACGAAGACGTCGATCCCGAACAGCCGGCCGATGTGGAGCGACGAAAACATCAATCAGTGCCTCACGGGACGGGTCGGGGGCGGGCCATCCCAATCCCCCGACCCTCCATCTGGATTATTCGCGTCCGGGTGAGCGTCCCTTACCCGAAACCGGGACGGATTCCCGGCCGGCGAGAAACCCGGCCAGAGGTGTCCGAGGGGTTAGAGGGGCGAGCAGAGTCGGACGATTCCTGGGACCGCGGCCGTCCCGGCCGCTCTTGCTCCACGAGTCGGGGGCGCTGCTTGTTGTCCA
>DASSAT010000797.1:0-3183 GCA_035699305.1 Fimbriiglobus sp.
ACCTTGAGGACATCACGCTCACGCTGGCTCATCTCCACACGGTTCCGGTCTTGTACCTCGATCATCTCGCATCCCCCTCGGCCTGAGCGAAGGGGACACTTCTATCGAGTTAACACCGGACATTTCTAATGGGGTTCAACACGCGAGGGGTCGTACTTCCCCTGGGACCGCGGCCGTCCCGGCCGCTCTTGCTGTGCGGGTCAGGGACCATCGACGACACGGAAGGCCGCCGACGGGTGTAACAAGAGCGGCCGGGACGGCCGCGGTCCCAGGGTCCGGCGGCTGGGATTGTACGGTCCGTACGACGGGGGTACGATAGGTCAACAATCTCATCTTCCCCCCTACCCAGTGGCTCGTCTCCGGGGGCGCGGTATGAAGTTCGTCCTCATCGCCGCCAGGGGCAAGCACCGCGGCATGCCCATCCCGGTCGAGGTGGACCTGTTCCTAATCGGGTCCGACCACGCCTGCCAACTCCGCTCTCACCACCCGGACGTCGGCCGGCAGCACTGCGCCCTGGTGACGCACGGCGAGCGGGTGTTCGTCCGCGACCTCGGCAGCGGCAAGCCGACCCGGGTCAACGACCGGCCGATGCCGCCGGGCGAGGAGTGGCCGCTGCACAAGGGCGACCTGCTCGTCGTCGGTCCGCTGGCGTTCAAGGTGTCCTTCCACGAGCGGCCGCTGTCCAAGCGCGACATGGACGACTGGGCTTTGCGGGTACTGGACGAGGACACCGGGCCGAAGAAGCCGGTCATGCAGGAACTGGCCGAGGTCGAGGGCCGGCCGTTCGAGTACCGCGACCCGGCGGCGGAGGCGGCGGCCGCGATGCTCAGCCAGTTCCAGGCGATGAAGGGCGTAGTCCGCGGCCGGCTGCACATCTCCCGGGAGTCGGGCGTCACCGTCGTCGGCGTCAACGAGGTGTACCTGGTCGAGCCGGCCGAGTTGTCGCTGCTCAAGAAGGAGCTGCAAGACAACCTCGCCGGCCGCAACCTGCGGGTGCTGCTCGACCTCAAGACCGTCCGGCGGATGTCGTCGGCGGCGGTGAACCTGTTCGGCGAGTTGGCCGGCTGGCTCCGCGAGCGCGGCAGCTGCCTGGCGTTCTGCCGGCTGCGGCCGGACCTGGCCGGGATGCTCTACGATCTGGAGTCGGTGTTCCACTTCCGCGTCTTCGCTGACAAGGCGGACGCCCTCGCGGCCAGATGGTAACACTGGAAATGACGAATGACGAATGACGAATGACGGAATGACGAACACAACGCACCCTTCCGTCATTCCGTCATTCGTCATTCGACATTGCTCATCCCTGAACTTCCGGTTGACCCCACCTTCGTCCCAAGGTATGTCCCGCCCCCGAGGGGCCGCGGTCCGTGCCGGCCCCGGCCTGCGAACGGGGGGTGCGCGGTGGCTCGTCTGATCGCAATGATCGCGCTGGTCGCGGCGGGGTCCGGGTGTGCCTCCACCTGGGAGACGATGACCAGCCGGCGGTTCCGGGACAAACCGTTCGAGACCATGTTCGGCACCGAGGACCCGCTGACGGTCCTGCGCCAGGACCCGGACGGCGAGGCCCGGGCCAAGGCGATGCGGCGGCTGAAGGAGCCGGCCGCCAACGGCCGACCGCAGGCCGAGCAGGACGAGGTGATGCAAATCCTTTCGACCGCGGCCACGTCCGACCCCAGCCCGTGGGTGCGGATGGCGGCGATCGACGCCCTCGGCAAGTTCCAGGACTCGCGCACCGTCGAGACCCTCGCGGCCGC
Organism: Fimbriiglobus sp.; assembly: GCA_035699305.1. GTDB lineage: Bacteria > Planctomycetota > Planctomycetia > Gemmatales > Gemmataceae > DASSAT01. The sequence goes on from DASSAT010000797.1 coordinate 1,752, forward strand.
GTACTACCAGGCGTCCGGCCGCACCGAACCGGAGGCCCAACCGGCGCCGGTGGTCGTCACGGCCGGCGGGCGGACGCCGGGGGTGCCCGTCGAGCGGTTCGGGCTGCACGGCCCGCAGGGGTTCCCGTCGGACCAGGCGGCCAACATCCGCGGCCGGGCGCTGGAGGCGCTGGCCCGGACCGGTCGGCCGGAGGCGGTCGAGTTCCTGGCCCGGGTCGCCGGCGGTCAGGAGCTGCCGGCCAACGACGACCCGGCGGCCGCGGAGTTCGTCCGCCAGCGAGCGGTCGCCGGGCTGGGGCAGGTGCGGTCGAAGGAGGCGGTCCGCGCGCTGGCACGGGTGCTCGCCGCGGAGCACGGCAAGGACGTGACGCTAACCCATCTCGCCCACGGCGGGCTGGTGAGCCTGACCGGGCAGGACCACCCGGCCGACCCGCAGGAGTGGAACGCGGTCGTCCAGGCCGGGTTCGAGATCGCCCCCGAGTAGGAACACCTCCGGCCAGACAGCATATCGGGTCGGCGGCAGACGTCTTCCGCAGCCCGGAGCGCAAGCGACGGGCGTAAGCCTCGCCCGTCGCTTGCGCTCCGGGCTGCGGAAGTCACCCTTCACCAACGAGAAGTGCACTAACCAGCGCGTGACCCGTGCCGACCCGGGGGCGGGTTCGTAGGTCAGGCTGCGTGGCTCCCTTTCCAGCACTCCGGGTCGCCCATGCAGTACATCCAGCCGTTCACCTACTTCGCGTCGAAGAAGCCCAACGGGCTGATGAACCTGCTGTTCGGGTCCATCTGCGTGCTGATCCCGGTCGTCGGGCCGATCGTCCTGCTCGGCTACCGGGCGGAGATCGCCGAGGACCTCGACCGGGACCCCGAACTCCGGGACTACCCGGACTTCGACTTCAATCGGTTCGTCGAATACCTGACCCGCGGCATCTGGCCGTTCCTGATGCAACTGATCGTCAGCGCCGGGGTCATGGTCCTGGTTGTGCTGGTGGCGGCGATCGGGTTCGTCGCCGCCTACGCGGTGAAGGAGCCGCTGATCGGCGTCGCGGTCGGCGGCGTCCTGCTGATTCCGGTGATCTTCCTGTCGATCCTGGTGCTGTGGCCGCTGGAGTTGCATACGCAGTTGTCCGGGAAGTTCGAGTTCGGCCAGGCGTTCGCGTTCATGACCCGATTTGTGAAGCGGGTGTGGGGTCAGGCGCTCCTGGCGGCGCTGGGCCTGTGGTTCCTCGGCACCGTGGTGATCCTGCTCGGCTACGCGGCGCTCTGCATCGGCGCCTATCCGGCGATGGTGATCGTCGGCATGGCCGAGCAGCACTTCATCGGCCAGCTCTACCGGCTGTACCTGGACGAGGGCGGCGTTCCGATCGCCGGATCGTTGGAGCAACTGGAGATCGACGAGGAGTAGGGCAGGCCGCCACGGAGGGCGGCCCCTACG
>DASSAT010000798.1:0-8553 GCA_035699305.1 Fimbriiglobus sp.
GGTCGAGGAGATTCGCGGCAACAAGCTGGGCCAGGACGTGTATCTGAGTCCCGGGGACGCGGGCCGGTTCTTCGCGGCCGCGGTTGAGGCGGAGAAACTCACCGGCTACGCGGTGGTGTACGCCACCAGCCGGTACACGCACCAGCTGCGCTACGACCTGGGGCCGGCCCGGCAGCTGATCGGGTACGAGCCGCGCGACCGCTGGCCGGAAGGGGCCGAGGAGTTCGAATAGTTACTCGGGCAGGGCGCGGACGAGTTGCTTGTAGTCGGCCAGGAAGCCGCTGGCGGCGTCCACCCAGTTGCGGGCGGCCAGCGACGACGGGTACTTCTCCGTGAACAGGGTGAAGTATCCGTGGATCGCTTCGCCGGCGGCGTCCAGGCAGTGCCGCACTGCCGGCGCGGCGCTCGGCACCGCGGCCCGGCTCAGGGCCGTCAGCACCGACCGGAACAGCCCTTGCTTCAACCCGTCCCGGACCTGGTGGGCGGCGCTGACGAACATCCCCGCCCGGGCCACGGCCTCGCCAGAGGCGGGGGCTAGCTTCGCCGGGAAGGTCGTCTCCCGGGCCAGGTCCTCGACCGCGGTCACCATCGCCTCGGCCCGGTCCAGCAGCCAGCCGGCGTCGGCCGCCAAGCGGCGGCCGGTGATCCCGGACCGGAGGTGCTCAAGCCGGGCGAGCAGGCCGGCCAGGGCGGACTGCCAGGGGCGGATGTCCAGCGCCGGGACCGGGGTGCGGTCCGCCTCGTCGGGCTTCGGCTGCGGGTCGGCACCGGTCATGCCAGCCTCCACGTCGGTCAGGCGGTCGGCACCGGTTCGACCGCCAGACAGGAGCGAACGGTCTGCATCAGCGCGTCGGGGTCGATCGGCTTGGCGACGGTGGCGGTGAACCCGGCGACCGTGCCGCGGAGCTGGTCCCGCGACCCTTCCTTGGCGGACATTAACACGATCGGCACCTGACGGGTGGCGGCGTTCGTGCGGATCAGCTTGCACAGCTCGTACCCGTCGGTCCCCGGCAGGGCGGCGTCCACCAGCACCAGGTCGGGCGGCCCGTCCTCCAGGATGCGGCTGGCGGCGTCGGCGGCGTCGATCGCCTCGGAGACCTTCATGCCGTCGCCGGCGGCGGCCATGGCGATTAGCTTGCGGGTGGTGCGGCTCTCGTCCACCACCAGGAGCGTCCGGGGCGGCCCGCCCGAAAGCCCCAGCCCGCCGCTGGAGCCGATCCCCGGCCGGGGGGTGTTGCTCGACGGGTCCGGCCGTCGCTCGCTGTCGGCCGCCCGGATGATCCCGGAGGTGCTGATGGGGGACGTGGTCCCGGCCCGCTGCAACTTGCCCTGGTAGTACTCGATCCCCTTGCGGGCGGCGGCGTTGCCCGGGTTCAGGGCGAGCACCCGCTGGAGGTGCGAGATCGCCTCCGACGGGGAGTCGCACACCGCCGCCAGCCAGAACCATCCCAACTCGGCGTGCGGGTCGTCGGCGACGGCTGACCGCAGCAGCCGCCGGGCGGTCGGGATGTCCTTGGCCCGCGCCGCCGCGATGCCGGCCTCCAGCCGGGTCTTCCGCAGGGTCGCCTTGGCCTTGTCGTTGTTCGGGTTGATGACGACCACCCGCTCCAGGGCGGCCACCGCCTCGGTCGGCGAGTCGGTCAGGTCCGCCAGCCACCGCCAGGCCGCCTCGTTGCGCGGATCGGTCCGGGTGACCTCCTGGAGCAACTCGAGCGTCTTCGGGCGGTCGTTGGTCTGGGCGGCGGCGAGCGCCAGGCGGAGCAGGTCTGTGGGCGAGGTCATCGGAGCACCTACCGGTAACTGGTCCGGCGCGCAGGGCAAACACCAGCCCCACGACCGGGTTGCGGTTCGTGGGCGCACTGGGAGAACTCTGCCGAGAACTGTAGGTCACAGTCCGGCCGGGTCCAAACGCCCACGGCAGGGAATAAATGGAATCCGTTGCCCACGCGAACGCACCCTTTGTCGCGGGAGTATTTTTTACATCCGGCCGCGGCCCGGTTCTTGTGTCGCCCGACTGGCGGTCCAGTCAACCCGTCACGGCCGACCCTGCCGGGCGCCCGCCAGTTCGGTCGCCCGGGTGGTCAGGTAGTACTTGGTTAGCAGGTTCGTCCCCTCCCAGGCCGGCACCTGGCGCGAGTTGTGGAAGTGGCGGACGAACTCGCGGACGACCGACGCGAAGTGGGCCTCGTGCCCGGCGCGGAGGTGGTCCGGCACCTCGACATGGACGTGGCTGCCCAGGTCGCGGGCAGAGACGCCGGGGAACAGCCCCTGCCACCCCTGGCACCGCCGGCCTACAGCTGCCAGCACCATCGCATGACGGCGCGCGTCAGCTGCAAAGACCGACAGCTCGGGCCGCCCGCCCCCGGCCGGTCGGACCTCGATCCGCCCGACGGTCCCCCGGGCCACCGCCTCGTGCGTGTCCCCGCCGCCGGGCGGCGCCTCGTAGTCCCAGAGCGCCGTCAGCCGGACGTGAACCCCACGGAGGCGGACCGTCGCCGTCCCGTTGCCGGCGTACAGCAGGCGGTCGCCGGCGACGTTCGCCAGTCCCGGCGGGAAGTCGGGAAGCCCGGTCAGGGCGGCGTATTGCTCCTGATCGAGCGGGGTCGGCCATGCCAGCGCGTCCAGCACTTCGGCATCACGTCGGTGATCGACCGGCCGGTCCGGGAACAGTAGCCACATCGCCAGGTCCGCGAGGTGGGTGCCGACGTCCGCTAGGGCGGTGCCGGCTTCGGCCGGGTCGAACCACCACGCCGGCCGGACCAGCGGCACCCCGGCGACCGTCTTCTTGAGGTAGTGGGCGCTCTCCAGAGCCAGCCCCGGGTCGTCCGGGGTGCCCGCCAGGGGCGAGCCATATATGTCCGGGTCGCGCATCAACTCGCGCTGGAGGACGTTCGTGACCTCGAATCGTTCGGTCATCATGTCCCAGGCGACGAGGTCGCGCAGGTCGGCCTGCCGCAGCGCTTCTTCCAGTTTGGGGAAGTCGGCCGGGTCGATCGCCCACGGCTTGTCGGCCAGGACGTGCAGCCCATTCGAGAGGGCGGTGAGGATCAGGTCGATCTTCGGCCGGTTCCGCCCGGCGATGACGACGGTGTTGCCGGGCTGCTCCTGGAGGAAGCGGCGGAGGCTGTCGCCGCCAGCGCGGACGTCCAGTTCCCAGGCGGTCGGATCGGCGGGGCGAGCGTTGAACGCGGCGACGCGGGCCAGGTGGGCCAGCAGGTCGGCGTCGAGCGGGGCGTAGACGTGCACCCGTCGGTGAACGCCGGGGACCATCTGCTTGTGGACCAGCGCGGCGTGGAAGTGACCCGGGTTGAGGGTCATCAGGCGAATGGGGCGAGGCACGGCCACTCCACCGCTGGAACGTGACACCCGGGTCGGGGGGCCGGCGGCCGGGGGGTTGACGTGGTGGGTTGTACCTACGGGAACAGGATCGCCCGGTCTGGCCCGCCGCCGATTCGGCGATTCTGGCAAAAGCAGTCGCCCGGTTCAGGCCCGCTCGAAATACCCGAGCGGTTTGAGCTGATAGGACGACTCTCACCACATCTTGGCGGCAGCCGGACGTGCGAGTTCCCTTGTCTTCCAGTACCCCCGACAGGATTCGAACCTGTGACCCTCGGTTTAGGAAACCGATGCTCTATCCCCTGAGCTACGGGGGTTCTAGGCAATACCGACTACACGCCCTCCTTCCGTGTCAGAATCGTGTCAGAATTCAATAGGAGCTTCTGACCCATCTGTCGGAAGACCTCCGCCCCATCAAAGGCCCGTTTCTGGTCGACATAGTACTTGCGGGCGGTTTCGGCCGTGACACCCATGGCCGCGGCGGCCCGGTCAACACCGACTTCCCCAGATGTCATTGTCAAGCCCCGCTTCCGCAAGTCGTGACTCTTAATCTTGGCCTCCGGGTGGGCCCGGCCGTAGGCCCGGAAGAAGGACTTCATCGCGTTGTACATGACGCTCGGGGCGAACGTGTCGGTTCGCGCCGGACCCGGCCGGTACGTTTTGGTGTCCTCCGTGTACCTCTCCCACAGGTAGGTAGCCCCCTTCACCGCGTGTAGGCGCCTGGCCAGACCAGCAGGGAGTGGCACATGGCGTTCGCAGTTGGTCTTATCCTGCTCGGGCAGAATCACCAGCGTCTCCCCGCGGAGTTGGTCCGAGCGGAGCTGGCACAGGTCGTTCAGCCTGCACCCGGCAAACATCTTCAGCTCGACAAAGAGGCGCAGCAGTTCCCATCCAGGATACTTCATCTCCAACCAAGCGAATAGGGTCTTGAACGACTCGTCGGTGGGGATGGAGGGTTGTCGCTTGGGCAGCGTTGGCCGCTTGACCTCCTCCCACGGGTTCTCGTGTCGCTTCACGTAGCCCAGGTCGGCGAAGTGGCTCCAGACAATCGAGAGGTTGGCAATCGCGTTGTATACGGTCTGTGGGCTGCGCGTGTACTCCTTCGCGTCGCTGGCCTTGCCACGCCTGAAGGGGGTGGCCGCGTAGAGCCGGTGGAACCGGTTGGCCAGCTCCTCGGTGATGGAGGACGGGCCCTTGGTGTCGGGCAGGACGGCCCGCAGGTTGGCGACCGCCGTCTTGTAGGTGACGAGCGTCTTGGGTCGGATGCGCGCCGTCGCCAGCTCGGCCAGCGCCTCGTCCCAGGTGGTCTCGCACAGGTTGCGGACGGCGTAGTGCTTGCTAATGAGCTTGGCAGTCTCCAGGTGCAGTCCGGAGGCGGGCCCGCCCGCATGCCGTCGGGCCGCCTGGGCTTCCATGCCTTCGGGACGGCAATTCTCGTCGCCGCCCGCAGGTATCGGCCGGGCTTAGTCGGGTGGGGGAACCGCGTGTGGAAGAAGCCGTCCCGGACGAGGAAGTTGGCCCCGATGACGCGGCCGTCGGGAAGCGTGAATTGGTAGCGGGCACGACGCGCCATAGTCCCCTCTCCTGCCGGATTAACGCGGCCGCCTGGCCAGCCACTTGTCCAGCATCTCGACCGTGAACAGGAGCTTGCGGGTGCCCGGTACCCGCTCGATTCCCTTGCGCCTGTTGTACAAGGTCTGCTTGGCCACCCGACAGTAGTCGGCCGCCTCGTCCGCGGTCAGGTACGGGGAGGAGCGCGGGCTCACGTTGCGGATTTCGTCAGGCGGAAGCACGTCGAATCGTCCTCGGTAACTTGCGGTAGAAAACTGGTCCACAGATACTACCCGCGGCTCGCAACCCAGCTCGCGGTTGCTGGCGGTAATCCAGTGAGGGAGGGCAACATGTGCCCTCCGGGAAACCATGCTACGACGCCATCGCCTAAGCGCAAGCGGCCCCCTTCCTTCTACGGCCCTATGCCGACTCCTCGAACGCCCGGGAGGCTACACCCCAGGCGTCCAGGGATTCGCCCCGTCCGCAACCCGTTGTTTGAAGCAGGGTTCCGGGGATAAGTTAGATTCGCTTGATGCAATTTGGGGCGGTTCAAGAACCCGAGCGTGGCCACCCCCAGCAGCGGAATGCTGACGACCTGTTGCGCCCGGTTCACCGAGCCGTCCGCGGCGGCTTGGGGGTGGGTGGGCGTCGGGTGGTCATGAGGCTCCCCATCATCGGGTGCCAGTCACACCGCCGGCGGGCGCGGGTCGGAATGCGAACGCCGCACCAGCAGGGAGACCCCGTTGCACCGCCCTGGGCGCTCGGACCCCGGCTGGCCGGGTAGGCCGTGGCAAGTCACCCGCGGGGCGGATACTATGCCCATCAGTTCACCCAATGCTGAGGAGCAAGTCATGCCTCCCATGCTTGAAGGTCTCGCGGCCGCACTCGCCTACCTCGTGGTAGTATTCCCGCCCGGTCCCCCCGCCGACATGCCTGACCTGTCGAAGGTGGACCGCTCGCTTAAGGCTGAGCCGGTCTACGTCACCGAGCAACCCCTGTACGGGCTGGCCGTGTTCGGCCCGAAGGCCGAGGCCCGGGTCTGGATGGTCCTCGACAAGACCAAGCCCGACGCCGACTCCTACGACGTGCTGCACGTCGACCTCGACGCCGACGGCGACCTGACCGGCAAGGGCGAGCGGCTCACCCGCGGCAAGGACGACCGCTTCCACGTCGGCGACTACAAGGACCCGGCCACCGGCGCCGAGCACGCCGCCTTCTCGATTCGCGTGGCGATCGAGGCCAAGCCGAAGACGGTCATGCTGAGCCTGCGGTGGCGCGGCCAGTTCAAGCTCGGCGGCGGCTACCCGGTGGACCCGGAGGCCGGGTACATGCAGTTCGCCCAGAAGCCCGCCGACGCCCCGGTCCTTTGGGTCCACGGCGACGGCCCGTTCCGGTTCCAGCGGTGGTACGGGGCCAAGCTGACCGTCGGCGGGGCCGACGACTTCAAGGTGTTCCTGGGTCAGCCGGGCCGCGGCCCGTCCACTTTCTGCGCCGCCCAGGAGCACATCCTCCCGAAGGAGGAGTACGTCAAGGCGACCCTCGTCTACCGGGACGGGATGGGCAAGGAGCAACGGCTGGTGTGCGAGTTGAAGGAGCGGTGCTGAGGGATGCTGTACCACGGCCCGGTCCGGGTCCCGGACGACGCGCAGCCCGGCAAGGCGGTCATCCGTGTGGAGCTGCCCGCGGGGTCCAAATACGAGACGGCCGCCACCGACATCCCGGTCGAGTTGGTCCGGCTGAAGCCCAAGAAGTAGCCGACGCGTGCGCCAAGTTGGCCGGGACGGGCTCGACCCGAAACAGTATCGACGCCGCCGGGACGCCCCGCTGCGGAGTGCCCCGGACGGGTGATGGGCCGGCGGACATTGCCGCGCGGGCGCCGGCCTCGCGCTCTGTTACGGGACCGGTCCGCCCGGCGACCACCCGAATGGAGGATAGCCATGGCCGCGAAGAAGAAGAGCACGGTCGAGAAGCTGACGGGCACCGTCCAGGACACGGCGTCGGTGGTCGCGAAGCACGTGGGGAAGGCCCTCGGACTCACCGAAGCGCCGAAGGAGTCAGGGAGTGAGGAAGTCGGCTCCACGGCAACACCCGCTGCGCCGGACCCGGAGCCGATTCCAGGCGGCAAACGAACGACGGGCAAGAAGACGACCACCGCCCGCATGATGACGAAGCCGGTCGTGGGGAAGCGGAAGACGGCCGCCGCCCGGACGATGAGCCGGCCGGTCGGGGACGCGGCCAAGCCGCCGAAAGGGCGGGGGGACACCGGCGCGAAGGGGCCGAGGCGGGGGGCGAGTAAGGGCCGTTAGTCGAGTGGGTCGGGGACTGGCTTGGACCGTCGGACCAGTTGATGGTTGAAAAAGTGATGCAGGCCGTGGCGGCGGGCGAGGAACGCGGGGACCAGGCTCGCACGAACGCCATCGACCAGTGCAAGTACGCCTTCGACCCAAGTCGATGGACGCGGTTGTGGCGAGGCTGGAGCAGAACGAGAAGGTAGCCGGGTTACTGCTGACGAACGCGGAAGTGCGGGCGGTGGCCCTCGAATTGATGATGCAGGACGTGTACCAGCAACTCAAGCAGGACGCCGCTGGCGACGTGAAGTAGGCAAGCAGCGCAGCACATTTTCTGACTGCGAAACGAGAGCCTGGAGGGCACGGAGGACCTGCCGCCGCCGGACGTCCTGGCCCAGGAAATCGCCGACGACCTGGAGCGATTCACGGCGGTGGCGGAGATGCTGAAGCGTGAATAGGTGGTGTTCGTCACCGGCACGAAGCTGCACCTCGACGAAGTGATACGACTTTCCATCTATTTCCAGTCGCTCTCGATGATGGCTGTATACCGCTGAATCGCGCGAGTATGCCTGTCGATTTGCTCAAGGAGTATGGCTTTCATCTCTGACGGAGGCTCACCACGTCCGTGAGGGTCAGTTGACGGACTGCCAGCTGTATTTATTCGCCATGAACCCTCAGGATTATCTGGATAGGGTAACATCCACTCATATCCACGAATCTTACCGTACTTGACTTGGTGAATCATCGTTGCCTTGTTCTTGCTGTAGCATACATGGTAACCATGCATCTCGCCTGAGTCCCAATCGAGAGATAATTCGGCCTGCTTCTCTCCTAATCGTACCACAATCCACACACCATGCCTTTTCCCCTCCCTGTACTCGCCTATTTCGCTGAACGGCCCGTCTTTGCTGCTCTTGCCGGGCTCGTACCACAGACCTTCTTTTTTTCCGCCGATGTATTTGCCCTTGGCAATCACAACTCCTTGCTTATCTGTCTCGACAACCATACCGTCTTCTTCGCCTCTGATAATTCGACGATTCTTCTCCTCACGAGAGACCTGTGTGGGTCCAGTTTTGTCACTCTTTGTAAGTGTTTTAACCTTGTCCTGGGCGTGCTTTGCCGCTTCTTGGAGTTTGTCTCGCTCGCGGAGAGCGGCCTGTCGTTCGTCGTCGATAACTTGGTAGTTCTTCTGAAGTTGTTCGAGGGCGGTCTTCGCTGCCCTTGCCGAACTCGCTGTGGTCTGAAACTGGTCTTCTGCCACCCGGGCTCGTTCGGCGGCCTCGGCGGCCTGACGGAGCGAGACCGCACTCGCCTGAGACCGGCCAGCCACGAATCCTCCCGCCACGCCCACTCCCAGGGCTATCACGGTGGCGGCTAC
>DASSAT010000799.1:0-3755 GCA_035699305.1 Fimbriiglobus sp.
GTCCGCTCGCGGAGCGAGCGGACCACTCACCTTACCGCCAGTTGCACCAGCACCAGCGCGAACAGCCCGACGCTAATGACTCCATTGACGTGGAAGAACGCCCGGTTCACCCGGGTCAGGTCGTCCGGCCGCACCAGCCGATGCTCGTAGACCAGCAGCACGCCGATCGCCGCCAGCCCGGCGAAGTACACCGCCCCCAGGTGCGGTGATGCGAACCCCAGCCCGACCAGCAGCCCGAACATGACCGCGTGACACACGGCCGCGACCCGCAGGCTCGCCGGCACGCCGAGCCTCGCCGGGACGCTGTGCAGCCCCGCCGACCCGTCGAAGTCCACGTCCTGGCACGCATACAGGATGTCGAACCCGCTGACCCAGAACAGCACCGCCAACCCCAGCAGCGTCGGCGGCAACAGGTCCGTCGGCCCCTTGACCGCGATCCACGCGGCGACCGGCGCCAACATCAGCGCCGCCCCGAGCCAGAAGTGGGAGAGGCTGGTGAACCGCTTCGTCAGGGAGTACCCGAGTACGAACAGTAGCACCGGCCCGCTGAGGTACAGCGGCCACGGGTTCGGCGGCTCCCGCAGCAGAAACAGCAGTGTCGCGGCGACGAACCCGATCGCGGTGAGGAGTGTGAACGCCACGACCGCGACGACGGATAGGGTGCCGGCCGGCAGGTGGCGGCTGGCGGTGCGCGGGTTTCTCGCGTCGAGATGCCGGTCGGCGAGCCGGTTGAACGCCATTGCCGCCGACCGCGCGAAGACCATGCACAGCAGGATGCCGACCAGGTCTTGCCAGCGGAACGGCTCGTCCCGCCACGCCAGGGCCGCGCTCAACAGCGCGAACGGCAGGGCGAAGACGGTGTGGCTGAACCGGACCAGTTCGAGCAGCTTACGGACGACGGCGAGCATGGGGTCACTGTACGGCGGCCAACGGCGTCGGGCATCGTGTCAACCGCCGCCGGCGCGGCGAGGTAACACGGCCGTCTACCTCCCGGTCGGCCGGGGCGGTAAGATGACCCCTGCCCCGCCGGCCGGCGGGGCCGGAGGGACGGGCATGAGCCGAATGACCGGGCGAATCGTCGCGGCGATGTTGGTCGGCTGCGTCGCGGCCGGGTGCTACGCCGGGACGGCGGCCAAGGCCCCTCCCGACCCCGCACCGGCCGACGACCCGCCGAAGCGCAGCGGCTTCGCCGCCGACCGCGCGCCCCCCGAACTCAAGGCGATACCCGTGGACGGCGACCGGGCGCTGAAGTACGTCAAGCAGCTCTGCGACCTCGGCCCCCGCGTCAGCGGCTCCGACGGGATGGCCAAGCAGCAGGCGCTCGTCACCAAGCACTTCGAGGGGCTGGGCGCGAAAGTCGCCCGGCAGGAGTTCCAGGCCCGCCAGAAGAGCCGCCGCGAGCCGGTGGCGATGGTCAACCTGGTCGCGTCCTGGTTCCCGGACCGCACCCGGCGGGTGATCGTCTGCACCCACTACGACACCCGCCCGGCCGCCCACGAGGAGCCGCAGCGCAACTGGAACAAGCCGTTCGTCAGCGCCAACGACGGCACCTCCGGCGTCGCGCTACTCATGGAGCTGGCCCACCACATGAAGGACTTCCCGACCGGCGTCGGGGTGGACTTCGTGCTCTTCGACGGCGAGGAGTACATCTTCGACCCCGGGGTGCCCGGCGTCAGCCGGGGGGACGACTACTTCCTCGGCTCCGAGCACTTCGCGTCGGAATACGCGAAGTCGCGGGCGAAGCTGCCGTACCGGTACGAGGCGGCGATCCTGTTGGACCTGTTCGCCCACGAGAACGCCCGGCTGGCGGTCGAGGGGTTCTCCTGGCAGTTCGCGCCGAAGCTGGTGGAGGGGGTGTGGCGGACGGCCGAGGCGGTCGGGGCGAAGTCGTTCAAGGCAGAGCGCGGGTTCGACCGCGGGGCTGAGGTGCTCGACGACCACGTCGCCCTGAACCGGGCCGGCATCCCGGCCATCGACGTGATCGACTTCGACTACAAGCACTGGCACCGGCTCAGCGACACGCCGGACAAGGTCTCGCCGAAGCAACTCGCCGAGGTCGGCAAGGTGCTGACGGCGTGGCTGCAACAGCAGAAGTAAATCCCAAATCCCAAGCACCAAATCCCAACGAAAACAGAGGTCACAGAGTTCGGACGGTTGAGAACGCGGGGATGGGTTTGTTTGGGATTTGGTGCTTGGGATTTGGGATTTCCCCGAAGGGGGTACTCCCGTGAACGACGCCGCGGCGGTGGCACTGGGGCTGGCGGTCGGGCTGGTCCTGCTCGGGGCGGCGACCGGCTACGTCCAGGTCCGCGGGCTGCGCGCCCTGGCCGCCCGCAAGCACGTCCCCAGCGACGAGCACACCTACTTTCGCAGCCGCTACCGCCGGCGGCTCTTGACCGGGGCGATCCTGGTCGCCCTCGGCGGGCTGATCGGCGGCACGTACCTGTCCGGGATGGAGCGGCGGGCGGACCAACTCGGTGCGCCGCGGCAGCCGGCCGACGCCGACAAGCCGAAGATGAGCGACGCGGAGAAGCAGTTCCTCCGGTTCTGGACCGGCTACTGGGCGGTGGTGCTGGTGCTGGTGTTCGTGCTGGTTGGGCTGGCCGTGGTCGATGCGCTGGCCACCCGGCGGTACTGGCTGACGCTGTACCGCCAGATTAAGGACGACCATCAGGCGAAATTGCGGCGCGACCTGGCGGTGTACCGGCAGCACCGGGAGCAGACCCGCGGCGGCCGGATCAGTGGCAACCGCCTCGGCGAAACGGAGGAGGAATAACCACAAAGGCACAAAGGACACAAAGAAGAGGAAGACAGGGTGAGATTCAAACCCTGTCTTCCTCTTCTTTGTGTCCTTTGTGCCTTTGTGGTTAACTCTTCGTCTTCTTCTGCGGCCGGGTCTCGGCCTGGACCATCCTCTTGAGCGCCGGCATGTCGGTCACCGATTTATGCATCTCGCGGAGTTTCTGCCGGGCGCGGGTCAGCTTGGCCCCGACGGTGTTGACCGGCACGTCCAGTTCGGTGCTGATCTCCTCGTAGGACCGCCCCTCCAGATAGAACAGCCGCACGATCTCGCGGTCCTGGCCGCCGAGTTTCCGCAGCAGCGACTCGACCTCCTCCAGGCTCTCCATGCTCTTGAGGGCGACCGGGCTGTCGTCGGGCGCCTCCTCCGGGGCCCGCGGGTCGCCGCGGCGGATGGCGTCGCGGACGGCCTTGCGGCGGTTGAGCTCGTGGATGCAGATCCGCCGAGCGATCACGGTCAGGTACGTGGCGAGGCTGGCGTGCCCCTTGAACTGCCGCAGGACCTTGTAGTCGTCGGCGACGATCTGGAGGAGCACCTCGGCGGCGATGTCTTCGACGTCCTCCGGCGGGACGCGCGCGCTGCGTAAGTGAGCGGTGTAGTGGATGACGTGGTAGATGAGGCTGAGGTAGCGATCGACGAAGTCGTTCCAGGAGCCGGGCTGTTTGGCCAGGCAGCGCTGGAGCAGGTCGCGGTCAACGGGTGTGAGGGCCACGGCGGAAGCCCCTGCGGTGGGCGGATCGCCCCTCGATCCGTGAGCGGGCCGTCCTCACTACGCATCTTACCCGGTCCCCCGCCGCCGGAGTAGGCCGTGGCGGTCGGGGGCGCGGCATTTCCCTTGCGGGTGCGGCCGATCGTACCCATCATAGGGGCGGTCCGGCCGTGCCGGGCGAACCCCGAGCGTCAGCGAGGGGGTGGTGGCATTCACCTAACCCCCCGGCCCCCTTCCCTAGGAGGG
>DASSAT010000800.1:0-2335 GCA_035699305.1 Fimbriiglobus sp.
CGAGAACTGGATGACCCCGGAGTGCTTGCTGCTGAGCATGTACCACCGGGTGTCCGGGGACGGCGGGGGGTCGATGCCCCACGCGGTCGGGAACATGCCGGCGGACATCCACGCCGGGGTGATCGGCTGCCAGCCGTCGCCGGGCGGCCCCTTCGACGCGTACTCGCCGAACATCAGCGTGTTGCTCGTCCCGTCCGGCATGGCGGCGATCCGGGACTTCGACCGGTTGTAGAACACGCCGCGGTAGGTCTCGCCCTGGAGGCCGGACCGGCCGGCGATGCCCAGGTAGTTGGTCTTCCCGAACGCCGTATCTCCGAACGCGACGATGTTGATCGAGAACGACGTCGCGCTGGCTCGGAAGGTGGCGAAGAACGCGTCCCAGTTCGACTCCTGGCCGCTGTCGGACGGGCACAGGAAGGTCTTGATCCTCGCACCGCGGTTGTTCCAGAAGCCGGCGTAGTTCGAGAAGTCGGGGTACCGCTTGGCCGGGTCCAGGTAGTCGCCCGGGGCCCCGGTCAGCAGGAGCCGGTACAGCGGGTCCTGCTCGACGTACGGCAGCAGGGGAACGAGGACCCCAACCAACTGGGCGTTGTAGTTGATGCTTTCGAGCCGGGTGTCGGTCCCGTAGGGCGTGTCCGTCGGCATCGAGCCCAGGAACCCGGGCGGCAGGTAGCCGTTGGCGCTCTCGTAGTTGTGGCAGGCCAGGCCGATCTGCTTGAGGTTGTTCTGACACTGGGTCCGGGCGGCGGCCTCCCGGACCTTCTGCACGGCCGGCAACAGGAGTCCGATCAGGATCGCGATGATGGCGATCACTACCAGCAGCTCGATCAGCGTGAAGCCCCGGCGAGTCGGACGGACGAACTGAGCCATGACGGCTTCCCTCGTCGGTCATCTGGCGAGTGAGATACGGACCGAATAATTCGGGCGCCCCGTGGGACCGATGACCGCGAGTCCGCGCGAGCGCTCCCCGGCGACGGTGCCGGGGTCGGGTGGTGGGATAAACCGTGCCGGCCGTGCCGCGTCGGGCCGACGATCTCGCGCTGTGGCTTCCCGGAGCGAATCGACGAACAGGAACGATTGCGAGTCGGGACGAGCGAGTCAAACACCGGGAGGAAGGAAGGACGGCAGCCGCGCGAGTTCCGGCTACTCCCAGCCCGAAGTGTATCTTGGAGAGTGTAACGGCGATGTCAACGCGAAAGTTGTGAGAAATGCACGGCCGCCACCTGGCCCGGGGGCCGGTGTTCGGTGCGAAAACGTGGGTGTCACGCCCGTGGGCGAGTCTACCGTCCACCAACTGCGAGCCGGCCGCGAGCCGTCCGTGGGCCGGGTTGCGTCTCGCCGCCGAAGTCCGTTTCGGCTTGGGCACGTCCGGTCGCGGTGCGGGCGACTCGCCCACACCGCGACCATCTCAATCTCGGGGCCATCACTCGTCCGCCAGCGGCCTCACTTGACCGGCTGGATCGGCGGGGGCGCCTCGAAGGTATGCTTCGCCTTGCCACCCTTCATCTGCGGCTGCTCGCCGGTAGTCGGTGCGGTGGAACTGCCGCTGCCGCACCCGACGAAGGCGGTGGCGACCGAGGCCGCCATCATCAAGACCAGAAGGCGTCGCATGATCACAGGGTTCACCTTGGAGAGCGGTTTAGAGGGGGGAAGGCGGCCGGGGAACTCCTCCCCGGCCGCCGAACGGTTCGCCGCGGGCGCGGCCGCGGTGAGTTAGTAGTCCTGGTTGAGGACGTACCCGTCGGACCGGCCGCCGAGGGCGCGGTAGGTGCCGGAGCTGATGGACGACCGCACCCCCTTCACCGAGCCGTCGCCGAAGGCGAACTGGACGAGCCCGCCGGCGTGTTTGCTCGAGTACATGTACCACCGGGCGTCCTTGAAATTGGACGGCAGCCCCCAGGCGACCGCCATCCCACTGGCGCCCATCCAGGATTGGTGGAAGTTCTTCTGGCCGTCCGTGGTGTAGCCGCCGACCGTCTCGCCGAACGCCAGGGTGTTCGACGTCCCGTCAGAGATCTCGGTCAGCTTCACCTTCGAGTTCGGGTAGTAGATGCCGGGGTAGAGCCGGTAGGCGTCGTTGGCCCGCCCGGTGTAGGCGCCGAGGCCGCCGGCGCACGGGATGTAGTTGGTGCCGCCGGGCTGCCGGGCCGCCATCGCCGGGTAGCTGACCGGCAGGTCGTAGATGTAGTCGATGCACATGTTGGGTTTGTTAAAACTCCCGCCGCAGTCGTCACCCGGGCCGTAGAAATCGACCATCCCGCCGAGCGACGTGGGGATGGTGGCGTTCGGGTCGTCCGACGGGCACTGGTACGACTTGACCAGCGCCTGGGTGCCC
>DASSAT010000801.1:0-2303 GCA_035699305.1 Fimbriiglobus sp.
GAAGCTCCTGGCGTGTTCAGCAAGAGCGGCCGGGACGGCCGCGGTCCCAGGGGTTACAACGTCAAGAGCGCGCTGCTCCAGGTCAGCCCGCCGCCGAACGCCACCAGGAGGACCGTGTCCCCCGGCTTCGCCCGGCCGGTGCGGATCGCCTCGTCCAGCGCGATCGGCACCGACGCGGCCGACGTGTTGCCGTACTTGTCCAGGTTCACCATCACCTTGTCCGCCGGCAGATCGACCGCGTCCAGGGCGGCGTCGATGATCCGGCTGTTGACCTGGTGCGGGACGATCAGGGCCAGCTCGCGCTCCAGCCGGCGGCAGTCCTGCTGCGCCTGCTCGACCAGTTCGATCATCTGGTAGACGGCGAACTTGAAGATCTCCCGTCCGTGCATCCGCAGATAGCGCAACTGCGGCAGCGTGCCCGGCCCCGGCGGCGGGTTGGGCGTGACCATGCTCGGCACCTGGATCAACTCCTGGCGGGCGCCGTCGGCGAAGAGTTGGACCTTGTGAATGCCGGCGGCGCGGTCCGCGGCCGGGCCGAGGACCGCCGCCCCGGCCCCGTCGCCGAAGAGGATGCAGGTGTTGCGGTCGGCGAAATCGGACACCCGGCTGAGCACGTCGGTGCCGATCGCCAGGGCGGTCTTGGCGGTGCCGGTGCGGACGTACTGCTCGGCGACGGAGAGGGCGTAAATGAACCCGGAGCAGGCGGCGCCCACGTCGAACGCTGGGATCGGCCGGCAGCCCAGCGCCGCCTGGACGAGGCAGGCGGTGGACGGGCACATCAGGTCCGGGGTGACGGTGGCGCAGACGATCAGGTCCACGTCCTGGGGGTCGGCGCCGGCGGCGTCCAGTGCCCGGCGGGCGGCCTCGGTGCCGAGGGTGGCGGCGGTGTCGGCGACGCCGGCGAACCGCCGCTCCCGGATGCCGGTCCGGGTGCGGATCCACTCGTCGGAGGTGTCGATGGTCTCGGTGAACTCGTCGTTGGGCACCACCCGGTCGGGAACACAGCTCCCCGTCCCTCGCAGTGCCGCCCGCGTTAGTCGCTCCATTGCCCCACCCGCGGCTACTCCCCGGTTCGGACCCCGTGTCCGGTTTGGTGTAGCCGCGTGGTAGCGGAAAGCCAAGGGCAATGACCAACTGTTGAAGCGGGCCGATCACCGGGCGGCCGGCTGGCTGGCCTGTCCCCGCCTGAAGACCGCCCGCCAAGCGATCAGCACGCCGGCCCCAAGAAGGCAGTATGTGGCTATCTTCGCCATCTGGTCCGTGAACCGGTCCATCCGGTCCGGAGCTGGCCCCGAGGGCGGCGGGATTGGCGGGCTATCGAACGCGAACCCGCCCATGATCGCCTCGAACTCCGGGCTCTGTTCGATTGGCTTCTCGTCACCGACTACTATCAGCTGGTAGCCACGGCCGTTGGCGATAATCACCCGGCAGACGATTGTCTGACCGCTGGCCATCCGCCCCTCAGCTTGGTAGCAGGGCAGCCCCAGAAAGGTGATGAACCGCCCACCGCGTTTCTCGAGTTGGCCGGGGATGAAGCCCTTCCGGTCGAGCGCGTCGGCGAACTTTTGGTCGATCCGGACCGACGGCGGGGCCTCCAGAATGTACAGCAACGCCGCGACCGCGCCCGGGCCTGTGGCACAGAACGTGGCCTTTCCATCCGGCGGGTTGACCCACGACCACCCGTCGGCGGGCAGGGTATACCGGCAGTTGGCCGCGGGGAAGTGTCGCGTCTTCTCTTCCGCCTGTAAGCCCGTCGAGAGCAGTAAGACGCCGCCCATCGCCGCCAGCAGACCTGGACCACACCTCATGACCTGCCTCATGGAACGGAACGGGCGAGTGGATCACTACGCGGCGATGCTACCTCCCTCGGGGTCCGGTGCCGGCCGAGGTGCGGGCGGCGCGGAGGCGCTCGAGCAGGTTCTGCCGGGCGATCACGGCCGGATCGACGGCCGGGGCCGGCGCGTTGCCGGCCGGGGCCGGGGTCATCGTTGCCGGCTCGGCCGCGGGCACCTCGGCCCCGTCCGCCGGCACCCCGAACATCTTCTGGAGGTCGGACGTCTTGACCGACCGGTCCAGCTTCAGGTACGAGATCTCTTCATACGGCAGAAAGAACGCCCGGTGCTCGTCGGTCGTCCCCGCCTCGCGGCCGCGGATCACCAGGTATTCCGGTTCGGTGCGGAAGAGGACCTCGACGTTGATCCCGATGCCGTTGCGCAGCACCAGCATGATCCTACAGCGGTCGTCCGCGGTGAGCTTCTGGACCGTCTCGATCACGTCTTCCCGTCGCATCCGGGGATACCTCG
>DASSAT010000802.1:0-7034 GCA_035699305.1 Fimbriiglobus sp.
CAAGCAGGCCCAGGAAGCCTCGGTCGTCCGGCTCGTGAACCAAATCCTCGTCGAGGCCGCCAACGAGCGGGCCAGCGACATCCACATCGAGCACGAGGAGCAGACCCTCCGCATCCGCTACCGGATCGACGGCCTCTTGCAAGAGCAGAAGCTGCCGCCGGAGATCAACCGGTTCCAGGCGGCGATCGTCAGCCGGCTCAAGATCATGGCCCGGCTGAACATCGCCGAGAAGCGGCTGCCGCAGGACGGCCGGATCAAGATGCGCGTCTCCGGCCGCGAGGTGGACGTCCGCGTCTCGATCATCCCGATGATCCACGGCGAGGGGATCGTGCTACGGCTGCTCGACAAGGGGCGGATGGTCTTCAACCTCAAGAGCATCGGCTTCCTGCCGGAGATCGACCACCGGTTCCGCCGGCTCATCGACCGGCCGCACGGCATCGTCCTGGTCACCGGGCCGACCGGCTCCGGGAAGTCCACCACCCTCTACTCGGCCCTCAACGAGATCAAGGACGAGACGACCAAGATCATCACCGTCGAGGACCCGGTCGAGTACCAGCAGCCGGGCATCTGCCAGATTCAGACGCACGCCAAGATCGGGCTGACGTTCGGCAACACGCTGCGGTCGATCCTGCGGCACGACCCGGACGTGATCCTGATCGGGGAAATGCGCGACATGGAGACGGCCGAGGCCGCCATCCAGGCGTCCCTGACCGGACACCTGGTCTTCAGCACCCTGCACACCAACGACGCCCCGAGCGCGTTCACCCGGCTCATCGACATGGGCGTCGAGCCGTTCCTGGTCGCGTCCACGGTGGAAGGCGTCATGGCGCAACGGCTGGTGCGGACCCTCTGCCCCGACTGCAAGACGACCTACGCCCCCGACGCCGACGAGATGCCGATCGACTTCCCGGACCAGTCGGCCACGCTCTACAAGGGCGAGGGCTGCCGGTCGTGCCGGCAGTCCGGCTACCGCGGCCGGACCGGCATCCACGAGCTGCTGGTCAACACCGACCTGGTCCGCGAGCTGATCGTGCAGCGGGTCAACGCCGGGGTGATCCGCGCCGAGGCGCTCAAGGCCGGCATGAAGACGCTCCGCCAGGACGGCTGGCTGAAGGTGCTCAACGGCACCACCACTCTCGACGAGGTCGGCCGCGTCACGGCGGGGGACATCAGCTAAGAAGGAAAAAGGTAAAAGGAAAAAGGCAAAAGGTAAGACAAACCGGGCCTTTGTTCCTCTTCACTTTTTCCTTTTACCTTTTTCCTTTTACCTTGGTTTCGCGGGTTTCGCGTGCCCGACTTTACCTACGTCGCCCTGGCCAAGACCGGCGCCCGCAGCACCGGCACGCTGACCGCCACCAGCGAGCGGGACGCGGCCGCGCTGCTCGACGCCAAGGGACTCTTCCCGGTCGAGGTCAAGCCGGCCCGGTCCGCCTCGAAGGGTGGGCGGTTCCGCCGCGGCGTCAGCGGGCGGGTGCTCGCCACCTTCTACGGGCAACTCGCGGACCTGCTCCAGGCCGGGGTGCCGCTCCTGCGGGCGCTGGAACTCTTGGAGCGGCAGAGCACCCATCCGCGGCTCCAGGCGGTCGTCAAGGAGGTCCGGCTCAAGGTCGCCGACGGCACCGGGCTGGCCCAGGCGATGGCCCTGCACCCGCACGTGTTCGACGAACTGGGCGTCAGCATGGTCCGCGCCGGCCAGGAGGGCGGGTTCCTCGAAGACGTGCTCAAGCGGATCGCCGTCTTCGTCGAGCACCAGCAGGACCTTAAGTCCAAGGTCGTCGGCTCGCTCGCCTACCCGGCGTTTCTGGCCGTCGCCGGGTTCCTCGTCCTCAACATCCTGGTCATCTTCTTCGTCCCCCGGTTCGGCGAGATCTTCGACAAGATGAAGGCCCAGGGCGACCTGCCGCTCTTGACGCAGTACCTGATGGCGCTGAGCCATTTCATGCAGTCCTGGCCGGGCGTCGGGACCGCGGTGCTACTGGTCGTCGGGGCCGTCGCGTTCTTCTCCTGGACCCGCCGCGGCGGCCGCACCTGGGCCGACGGGGCTCGGCTCAAGCTGCCGCTGTTCGGGCCGGTGTTCCTGAACCTCGCCATCTCCCGGTTCGCGCGCATCCTCGGGACGATGCTGCACAACGGCATCCCGATCCTCAAGGCGCTCTCGATCGCCAAGGACTCGACCGGCAACCGGGTGCTGGCCCACGCCATCGAGCAGTCGGCCGAGAACATCACCGCCGGGCAGAAGTTGGCCGACCCGCTGCGGCGGTGCAAGTACTTCCCGCCGGACGTGGTCGAGATGATCGCCATCGCCGAGGAGGCCAACAGCCTGGAGACGGTGCTGGTGGACATCGCCGATAGCCTGGAGAAGCGGACCGCCCGTAACCTGGAGCTGATGGTCAAGCTACTGGAGCCGATCATGCTGCTGGTCATGGCGGTAGTGGTGCTGCTGGTGGTCCTCGGGCTGCTGATGCCGGTCTTCGAGATGGGCAAGACGATCAGCGGGCACAGATGAAGTAGTGATGCAGGTCGGGTCGAGTCTTCGAGGCCCGACGGGAGCCAGATCGAAGAGGGGCCGCGGATGACGCGGGTCTGCGAGCGCGGATACCGACGCGGATCAGAAATCAGGATGAGCGGGATCAGACGGACCTCGCCTGTACCCCATCTTCTCTTCATCCGTGCTTGGTTATCCGCGTCGGTATCCGCGCCGGAGTCCGCGTCATCCGCGGCCCTGCCTTTTCTTCCGGCGCCCCGTCGGGCCTCGAAGACTCGACCCGACCTACAAGAGCCGGGACTCATAGGCTTCCAACGATTCGTCGGAAGTCCCGGCCAAGACTACGGCTCCGACCCGGGCGACATTCAAACGATCGCTCTCTCATAACCTATTAACCCCCTCACTGCTTATACTTGTGGTGAAGTCCCGCCGAAGGAGTCCCATCCCATGATCGCTCGTCCCGCCTCCCGCCGTCTGGCCGCCCGCACCCGGGCCGGCTTCACGCTGATCGAAGTGCTGGTCGTGGTCTCAATCATTGTGATCCTCGCCAGCGTCGCCACGTTCGCCGCCGTCTCGTACCTGTCGGGGGCCAAAATCGACCAGGCCACCCTCCAAGCGACCAACATCCAGAAGGCCGCCACGGCCTACTTCGTCAAGAGCGGCGTGTGGCCGGACTCGCTGCAGCAGCTGGTCATGCGCGACCCCAACAGCGGAGCCGGGCCGCTTCTGGAAGGTGGCGAGAGCGCGCTCCTCGACCCGTGGCAGAACCCGTTCCAGTTCGAGGTGATGCCGGACCAGACCGGCACGGAGCGATTCGTGGTTTTCACGCAAAGCCCCGAAGGCCAGCGCATCCAGTGGCCCCGCCAGTAGCCCGCCCGACCACCCCTTGAGGGGAAGCCCGCCATGACCGCCCGCCGCCGATCCGGCTACACGCTGATGGAACTGCTCGCGGTCATCGCCATCCTGATCGCGCTGGGCGGCATCATGGTCCCCACGCTCAGCGGCCTGGGCGGCGACTCCAAGGTCAAGGCCGGCGCCGACGCCGTGCAGGCGCGGCTGTCCGAGGCCCGCGCCGCTGCCATCGAGCAGGGCCGGGCGTATCGGGTCGCCGTCTCGGAGGACGGCACCCGGGTCCGCATCGCCCCGGACGACCTGGGCTTCGCCGCCGATCCGCTCGACGAGGAGGGCGCCGCCACCGGGCCGGTCATCGTCGAGGACGCCCTGCCGACCCCCGTGACCGCGGTCCCCGTGCACGATGAGGGGGCGCAGCCAGTGGTCGATGAGGCCGGGTGGGTGCGCGTGGTGACGTTCCTGCCCGACGGCACCTGCCGCGAGGCGACGGCCGCGGTCGAGGTCCGCGAGCCGGGTGTCCATTCGATGCTGATCCGCGTCCGCGGACTGACCGGTGCCGCGACCGTCACGTCGGTCCCGGCCGGGGAGGCGCTGCCGTGACCCGCCGTCCGGGGCCGGCCCGCCGGCCCGGCCTCTCGCTGCTGGAAATCCTCCTCGCCCTCGCCATCTTCCTACTCTCGCTGGTCGCCATCGGCGGGCTGGTCGATGCCGGCAGCGAGCGCGGCCTGTCCGCCGCCATGCAGGCGGCCGGCACCCGGCTGGCGCAGTCGAAGCTGGCCGAGGTCGAGTCCGGTGCCATCCCCGTCAGCACCGGCGGCCAGGGCACTTTTCTGGATGAGCCTGACTGGAACTGGTCGGTCGATCCCACGTCCGCGGGCGTGCCGAACGTCTACCAGGTCACGGTCCGCGCCTGGCGGGAGGCCGGTGGCCGGACCTACGAGGTGGTGCTGACGCAGATGATCTTCGACCCCGCCCAGATGGGGTCCGCCGCCGAGGCCCAGAAGCCGACCACGACCGCCACCGGGTCCGGCACCACCCCGACCACAGGGGGTGGGCCATGAGAGCGAGCCGGCCCTCTTTCTCCCTCCCCCCTTGGGGGGGAGGGCCGGGGTGGGGGGTGAGAGCTTCACCCGGTCATGAGCATCGCCTCCGACTTGCATGGCTGACCCCCCACCCTAACCCTCCCCCCCAAGGGGGGAGGGAACAAGAAGGGACCACCCAAGGGGGGAGGGGACAAGAAGGGAACCCGGCCCACTTGGGTGGTAGTGGTCCGAGCCGCCGCCGCGGCTACACCTTGCTGGAGGTGCTGCTGGCCAGCGTCCTGGCGGTGATCTTGCTCGCGGCCCTGTACGCCACCCTCGACGTGACCCTGATGCGGATGGACATCGGCCGCGAGGTGGTCGCCGCCAACAACCTCAACCGGGCCGTCGTCAACCGGATGGCCGCCGACCTCAGCGGCGTGCTCGGGCCGATGCCGCCGAAGTCCGGCGGCGGCAGTTCCTCGTCTTCATCGTCCTCCTCATCCTCCTCGTCCTCCTCGACCCCGACGTCGGGGACGGGCGGCACGTCCACTCCCACGACCGCGACCGGGACGGGGACCGGGACCACGACGGCGGACCCGACGACCGGCATCCAGGGGGACACGCTCTCCCCCGACGCCCAGGCGGTCTTCGCCGCCGACGTGCCGGTCCAGGCCGGGCTGATCGGCAGCGAGCAGCAGTTCACTGTGTTCAGGAGCCGGGTGCCCGAGTCGCTGGTCAACCCGGAGGCGGCCGCCGACCCGACCCTGATCCTGCCGGGCGACCAGCGGCGGATTACCTACTACCTGGCCTCCGACGGGTCCGGGCTGTGCCGCCAGGAGCGGCCGTGGGTGACGGCCGACGGGGTGCGCAACTCGGTCGATCCCGACTACTCCACCGAGGCGACCGACCTGATCGCCCCGGAGGTCCGGGACGTGACCTTCGAATACCTGGACGCGACCACCGGCGAGTACCTGACCAGTTGGGACGGCAGCACGCCCGGGGCCGACGGGGTGACGCCGACCGGCCCGCCGCGGGCGATCCGGGTGACGTTCATCCTGGACCCCGGCAACGGCGGGACGCCGAAGCAGGTGCAGCAGGTCTTCCCGGTCCGCGCCGCGGTCGGCACCTACGTCCCGCCGACCGATGCGACGCAGACGACCGACCCCGCCGCCACGACCACGGGGGGGATGTGATGCGCGCGCGACTGGCTCCTTACCCCTCCCCCCAACCCCCTCCCCGAAGCGGAGAGGGGGGGCCAGAGGGCGACCCCTTTCTTCCTCCCCTCTCCGCTTCGGGGAGGGGCCGGGGGAGGGGTTGTCCGCGCCCCCGCCCCGGCTTCGCCCTGATCGCGGTGCTGATCGTCGTCGTCATCCTGTCGCTGGCCGCGTACCGCTACGTCGATGCCATGACCGCCGAGTACCAGGTCGCCGTCCGCTCCAGCGAGGCGGCCCAGGCCAAGGTGTACGCCAACTCCGGCATCCACTACGCGATGGGCGTGCTGTCCGACCCCGCCACCCTCAACGACCAGTTCGCCGCCAACCCCTACGACAACTCGTCGCAGTTCGCCAACGTCCAACTCGGTTCCGCGGACGACCTCCGGTCCGGGCGGTTCAGCCTGGTCGCGGTCGGCGATACCGGGTCCGGGTCCGGCGAGTCCCGCTACCAGGTCCGCTACGGCGCCCTGGACGAGTCCGGCAAGCTCAACGTCAACGCCCTGATCGCCCAGGACCCCACCGGGCAGGTGCTCTACGACGCGCTGCTGAAGCTGCCGTACATGACCGAGGACGTGGCCGACGCCATCGTGGACTGGGTGGACGCCGACGACAACGTCCGGGCGGCCGGGGCGGAGTCGGCGTATTACCAGGGGCTGCCGCAGTCGTACTCCGCCAAGAACGGCCCGCTCAACAGCGTCGAGGAGCTGCTGCTGGTCCGCGGGGTGACGTGGCAGATGCTCTTCGGCAACGACCGCAACCGCAACGGCCGGCTCGACCCCGGCGAGGAACTCGACGGCGGCTTCACCCGCGGCTGGTCGGAGTTTCTGACCTGCTACGGCCGCGAACTGGATGTAGACACTGACGGCAACCCGCGGATCGCCCTCGGCGGCAGCGACCTGAACACCCTCTCGGCCGACCTGACCGCGGTGCTCGGCCAGGAGATGTCCGACTACATCCTCGCCGCCCGGCTGTACGGCACCGCGTCCACAAGCCAGCAGACGACGTACACGCTTAACGGGACCACCACTTCCGGCACCGTCACGACCCAGTCCGGCGGCATGACGATCGTCATGACTACAAAGGTGCAGAGCAGTTCGCCGAGTTCCGGCTCCGGCTCGAACTCGAGCGCCACGATCACCGGCGGCCCGAGCGAGTTGCGAGCGGCGGTGCAGAAGTCGCTCGACTCGAATGCCAGCGCCAAGAACAAGGTGAACTCGGTCCTGTCGCTGGCCAACACCCAGGTGACGCTACCCAAGGCCCAGGCCCAGCCGGGGCAGCCGCAGCCGCCGACAGTCGTCGTCAAGAGTCCGCTCAACGATGCCAACATGCTCAAGGAGTTGTTGCCGCTGTTGCTGGACAAGACGACCACCCGGACCGGGTTCGAGATAGTCCCGCGGGTGAACGTGAACACCGCCCCGCCGGAGGTGATCGCCGCCCTGCCGGGGCTGGCCCCGGAGGACG
>DASSAT010000803.1:0-2555 GCA_035699305.1 Fimbriiglobus sp.
TGGTGTTCACCCTGGAGCGGGTGAAGAAGTAGTACCGCCAAGCCCACCCGTGGCAACGGGTGGGCTTGCGATCAATTCCACTGCGCCACTTCCTTCTGGGCGTCGCGGAGGAACTCGGTGACGACCCCGGCGTCCTCGGCGGCCGGTGCCGCTGCCAGGTACGCCGCCAGGTGGTCGATCGCCTGGCCCGACTTGCCGGCGTGGATCAGCGTCACCCCCAGGTCGCGCCGCTGCGTCGGATCGTCCGGGGCCAGTTGCACCAGCCGGGTTGTCACCCGGGCCGCCCGCTCGAAGTCGGACGCCCGCAGGTACACCGACTTCAGGTTGGTCAACAGCCGCCGGGCCACGAACCCCGGCGGCGTCACCGCCAGGGCGTCGTCGGTCGGGTCGAACGGCTGGCCCGTCACCGCCTCCACCAGCTGCCGGCACCCGGCCCGGTCGAGGAACTGCCCGCCGTGGTACGGGTCGAAGATCACCTCCGCGTCGCCGGCGACCGCCTTGGCGACGAAGTGGCCCGGCAGCCCGACCCCCGCCACGGTCAGCCCGGCCCGGGTGCCGACCCCGATCGCCAGCACCGACAGCGTGATCGGCAGCCCGACCTTGCGATCGAGCACGTCGCACAGGTAGCTGTTCCGCGGGTCGTAGTAGTCCGCGACGTTGCCGGCGAACCCCTCCTCCTCGAAGAGGAAGTGCGCCAACTCGGCGACGCGGTCCGGCAGCGGCCCGGCCAGCCGCGGGGCCAGTTCCTCCGCGTAGCGGTCGAGCCGGGCGAGGTAGGACGCCACGTCGAGGCTGCGGTACTCGTCGGCGGCCAGGTGCAGGGCCAGCGCCGCCAGGTCCGCCGGGGCGAACGGGTCGGCGGCGAGCCGGTCGAGCGTGGCGTCCAGGTCCATGCCTTAACCCCTATCGGGGCAAATCCCAAAATACAAATCCCAAATCCCAAACTCGACCTTTGTCTTTGTTTGGGATTTGGGATTTGGAATTTGGAATTTACCGCGCAGCGGTCACAGCAGGTCCCAGCCCTTGCGATATTCGGCCATGATGTACCGGGCGGCCTCCGGGCAGCCGCTGGCGGTCAGGCTCTCGCCGTCGAAGTCGAACGCCTTGCCGGTGCGGATCGCCACGTTGCCCAGCACGAACGCGGCGGTCAGCATGGCGGCGAAGTCAAAGTTTGAGTAGGCCGTCTTCGGCTTGCCGGTCTTGATCGCCTCGACCCACTCCTTCTTCTGGCCGGGGTCGCCGCCGCCGTTGTGCGGCAGCTTCTCCGGCAGGGTCGAGTCGTTGGTCTTGGCCCCGGTCTCGAAGTACACCTGCGAGCCGTAGTCGTCCGGCGAGTACGCGATCCCCTTCGAGCCGACCAGGATCGAGCCGCTGTCCACGAGCTTGTTGCGGCCAGCGACCTTGAGCGACTTCTGCACCAGCTCATCCGGCGGCAAGACCTTCTTGCCGTCCTTGCGCCCCTCGTACCAGTGCAGGGTGACGGGCGGCAGGTCGCCGCGGGCCGGGAACTTCATCTGCACGTGGGCCCAGCTGACACACGTCTCCGGGTTCACGCCGCCGGCCTCGGCCGACATGTGGATCGGGTGGCCGAGTTTCAGCGCCCGGAACGCCATGTTGGCGGTGTGGCAGGCCATGTCGCCGATCGCCCCGGTGCCGAAGTCCCACCACCCGCGCCAGTTGAAGTCGTGGTAGCAGCCGCGCTTCGGGTTCCGCTGGCTCACCGGGCCGTGGGCATACGGGCGGGACGGCGCGGTGCCGATCCACGCCTCCCAGTCCAGGTACTTCGGCACCGGCACGCTGGGGTAGCGCTTGGTCACGCTCGGGGCCTGCGGCCAGATGGGGCGGTTGGTCCAGACGTGGACCTCGGTGACAGGCCCGAGTTCGCCGGCCTGGACCAGCTCGACGGCGCGGCGCAGGCCGTGGGCGGTCGATCCCTGGTTGCCCATCTGCGAGCAGACGCCGTTGGCGGCGGCCAGCTTGCGCAGCAGGTGCGACTCGAACACGGTGCGGGTGAGCGGCTTCTGGACGTAGACGTGCTTCTTGGCCTTGATGGCCAGGGCGGCTGGCAGAGTGTGGTTGTGGTCCGGGGTGCTGACGGTGAAGGCGTCCACGTTCCGCATGAACTCGGCGCTATCGAACAGCTTGCGGTAGTCGGTGACGGTCTTGGCGTGCGACCACTTCTTGGCCTTGCGGCCGAGGTTGTCGGCGTCCGCGTCACACAGCCCGACGACCTCCATGAGGTTGCCGGCCTGGTCGATGTCGCTGGACCCCTTGCCGCCGACGCCGATGCCGGCGACGCGGAGGCGGTCGTTGGCGCCGGCCGCGCGGGCGACGGAGAAGGCCGGCCCGGTGAACAGGTATCCGAGGCTGGCCGCGGTCCCGGCGACGAACTCACGGCGGTTCAGACGGCTCGACATGGGAGGAGGCTCCGGTAGGTAAGTGGACGGAGGGAACGGCAAGGCAGGTGCGGCTCAGTGTAGACGGCGGGCGGGTGCGGTGCAATAAGCTAGGCAGAGGGGTGTCAGGCCCCAATAGATATGTCCGCAATTTGGCCC
>DASSAT010000804.1:0-11254 GCA_035699305.1 Fimbriiglobus sp.
CAACGCCCACCCCCCACCCTAACCCTCCCCCCCAAGGGGGGAGGGAACAAGAAGGGAACCCTCACCCCCAAGCACGGAGGGAACCAGAGGCTTTCCTCGGCATCGACTTCCTCGACCCGTATCGGGTGATGGTTATCCGCGAGGAGCTGGCGAAGCAGGAGACCGGCTGGACCGTCGCCGACTGCCAGCGGCTGCAACTGGACCAGCGGTCGAAGCCGTGGGAGGAGTTGCGCGCGGTCGTCCTCGGCCTCGACTCGGCGGACGCCGACGCCCGGCAAGGGCTGGAGCTGCTGCGCGACTGGGACGGTCGCGTCGCGGCCGACTCCGCGGCCGCGACCGTGTTCGAGCTGTTCGTCGCGGAGCTGTGCGTCCGGGTGGCGAAGGCGAAGGCGCCGCGGTCCTGGCCCGACGTGCTGGGCGGGGCGGGGCCGGACCCGGCCGGGCTGAGCCTGTTCGGCGACCGGCGGGTCGGGCACCTGGCCCGGCTGCTCCGCGAGCAACCCGGCGGCTGGTTCCCGCGGCCGTGGGCCGACGAACTGGCCGACGCGCTGGCGACGGTAGTGCGGCTGCTTCGCAGGAAGCACGGCCCCGGTCCGGCGTGGTGGCAGTGGGGGGACGTGCGGCCACTGGCGATCGCCCACCCGGTCCTGGGCCAGCACCGGCTGCTCGGGCCGGCGTTCAACCTGCCGCGGGTGCCGCACGGCGGCGACCAGAACACCGTCAACCAGGCGGCGTGCCGTCCGCTGACCCCGACCGTGCCGGCGTCCAACATCGCCGGGCTGCGGGCGGTCTTCGACACCGCCGACTGGGCCAACTGCCGGTTCGCTCTGGCCGGCGGTCAGTCCGGCAACCCGCTCAGCGAGCATTATGCCGACTTGTTCGAGCTGTGGGTCCGCGGGGACGGGGTGCCGATCCCGTTCACCCCCGAGGCGGTCTTCCGGGCGGCGCGAAGCACCCTGCGGCTGACGCCGGACGGGGCGGGGAAGTAGGAAGTAAACGCCCTCTGGACCGATGACCAAAGGCATTCACCACAAAGGCACAAAGGTCACACAAAGGAACACAAAGAACGAGGAGTTAAAATACCCTGCCTTCCTTTGTGTGATCTTTGTGTGACCTTTGTGCCTTTGTGGTGAATGCCTTCCGGCGTAGGGCGCGGTCACGGAAAAGCTGGGATCGCTCAGCCTCGTCTGGCCTTGATCGCCCACTCGTGCGGGTGGGAAAATAGCTCCCGTCCCGCAATCCCCACGGTGCAGCGGGTCGTCGGATCAACATCCTGGTTCTTCACCAGCTCAATCGGGACCGACCTGGCATGAGTAGCTCAACAGTCCGGCTCGCGGCGGCCGCGGGCCTTCTGGCGGTGTCGGCCGCGGCGGGCCGGGCCGTCGAGTACACCTGGAACGGCGGCGGGACGACCGGCAACTGGAGCGAGGCCGCCAACTGGGGCGGCACCGCCCCGGCATCGGACCTGACCAACACATTGATCCGGCTCGCCGGCCCGACCAACACCGCGACCGTGCTCGACGCCGGGCTATCGACCTCCGGGAACCCGCCCGCGTTCGAGCTGCACCGGCTGACGTTCGCGGCCGACAGCGGCCCGTTCACGATCACCCAGGGGGTCGGCGGCCCGCCGCTGCGGATGGGCGGTGCCAGCGGCGGCGGCGGGATTACCGTCGAGTCCGGCAACGCCAGCAACCTCGCGATCAACGCACCGCTCACCCTCTCCGGGGGCGGCAGCTTCACCTGGACGCACAACGGCACCGGGCTGCTGACGGTGAGCGGGCCGGTCATGCTGAGCGGGCCGGGGGTCCTGGTCGGCGGCACCGGCGACTACGCGATCACCGGCGCGATCTCCTCCGTCCCGGCGAACAACGGGATCACCTTCACCGGCGCCGGCACCAAGACCCTGTCCGGGGCGAACACCTACACCGGGTTCACCAACATCCCGGCCGGCACGGTCAAGCTAGCTGGCGGGGCGAACCGGCTGCCGACCGGCACGACGGTCCGGCTTGGCGGCGCCACCGGCCCCAGCATCGGGACACTCGACCTGAACGGACAGAGCCAGTCCGTCTTCGGACTGATGACCCTGAACCTGGACGCGAACAACCGCGTCCTCAGCACCGCCGCCGGGGCGTTCCCGACGTTCACCGTCAACAACACATCGTCGAACCAGACGTTCAACGGCACCCTCGGCGGGGCCGGCGGGGACGACTTTAGCTTCCGGGTCATCACCGGGACGAGCAACGCCTTCACCCTGACCCAGGCCAACACCTATACCGGCGACACGACCATCACCGGGACGCTCAAGCTCAGCGGCTCCGGGTCGATCGCCAACAGCCGGACGATCACCGTCGGCCCGGCGTCCCCGGGCGCGTCGATGCTGGACGTGAGCACCACTGGGACGAACCCGCTGACCGGCGGGGCCAACTTCGACGCGACGACCGGCCGGTTCGCGCTGGCCGCCGGGCAGCGGCTCCAGGGGTTCGGCCGGGGGACGATCGGCGGGGTGACGGTCCGGGCCGGGTCGGCCGTCCAGGGCGGGGTCGATTCGGCGATCGGCACCTTCACCGTCGGGGGGAGCAGTACGGTCAACGCCGCGACCGGGACCGACGGCGGGACGATCCGGGTCTACGTCCGGGACACCGGCACGGTGACGGCCAGCCGGATCGCGATCTCGGGGGTCGGCAGCACCCTCGACTTCGCCAACATTGTGCCCGGCCAGAGCCGCTTCCAGATCGACCTGAGGGACGCTGGCGGGCTCCAGATGGGCAAGTCGTACAGCATCACCCTGGCCACCGCCGGCGGGTTCCTTCGCAACGGCATCGCCGCGTCGTTCACCACCGACGACTTTATCCTGACCTCGCCGGACTTTCCCTCGTTCACGGGTGTCTCGCTGGTGAACGCCGGGGCGGAGCTGATGCTGAACTTCACCCCGGTCCCGGAGCCGGCCACCGTGCTAGCCGTCGCCGGCCTCGGGCTGGCCGGGCTGGGCCGCGCCCGGAGGTGGTTCCGGCCCGCCTTGTGACAGATGCAGCCCGGTGGAAACCGAGCCGCGACCGTCAGGGAGCGGTCTTGGAAAACCGCTCCCTGACGGTCGCGGCTCGGTTCAGGCAAACCACTTCAGCGGATCGACCCGGTAGTAGCTCCTCAGCAGCTCGTACACGTCCGGGTACTCGTCGCGCAGGTTGGCCGGCTGGCAGTAGAACGCCTCGGTGGCGTCGGCAAAGAACTCCGTCTCGTCGTCGGCCGCGTGCTCGGTGAAGAACGTCTCCTCGCCGCGGTCCAGCTCCGCCCGGTGGCCATCGAGCGCCTTCTGCATCACCTTCTTCCACCTCGCCTCCAGAGCCGGGTCGTCCAGCGGCGGGGTGCCGTTGATCACGTTGTCCAGGAAGTCCAGCTGGTGGGCGAACTCGTGCAGCACCACGTTGTAGCCAGCCTCCGGGTCGCGGCCCTCGGCCAGCGCCTCGTCCCAGGAGAGGATCACCGGACCGCGGTAGACCGCCTGCCCGGATGAGATCGTGTCCGAGAGCATGTCGTCCTCCCAGCCGTCCTCCGCGACCGGGGTGCGGAACGTGCCGGGGTACACCACGACCGACCCCACCCGGGCGTAGTAGTCGTGGTCGATCCCGAGCAAGAGCAGCGCCGCCTGGGCAGCGACGGTCAGCTTGATCTCGTCGGTGACGAACAGCCCGCCGACGCCCTCCCAGGTCTTCTCGGCGACCAGGACGCGCGTGGTGTCGCGCAGCCGCGCCTGCTCGTCGGGCGAGAGCCGCGGGTAGTGGCCGACGTTGCGCTTGAGGACCGCCTCCCACCACGGCGGGAACGGCTCAGCCAGCAGCCGACGGCGACGGCGGTTGCGCAGCCAGGTGAACATGCCGGCATTGTACGGCGGCTATCCGACCTGCGTGCTTCGGCCCGGCCACCGTCGGGGTATCCACGGCTCGTTGATGGGGGCCGGTTCGAGGAGCCTACGTATCACAACGAAGACGATCACCGCCAAGCAGACCAGGAACACCGCGCCGACGACCACCGCGGCCGCGACAAGCACGGCAATCACGATTCCATACACGATTGCCTCGATCGCCAGACCGGCCAAAAGTCCGATCCCGTTCCCCACCGCCTGCCCGATCGACCCTAGCAGGTACGAGTAATAGATCAGGTACACCGGGTAGGCGATGAGCGACAGGGCCGCCAGGATCGGCCCCAGCACAGGACCGAACGACTCCACCCAGCCAACGGGATCACAGAACGGGACCACGGTCGATCGCTCCAGCGGGTGCGAACGCGAGCGAGGCACCCGATACGAGCCTGGGCGGTCGGCTCGTATTCCCGGGAGGGGGTTGATTCTGGCGAACCCCGAGCGGCAGCGAGGGGGTAGGCATCACCCCTCCCCCGGCCCCTCCCCGAAACGGGGAGGGGAGAACGGCAGACCGAAACCAACGACCCGCTGGCTCCCCCTCCCCGCTTCGGGGAGGGGGTTGGGGGGAGGGGTTCTTCGACAGCCACCCTCTCGCTGACGCTCGGGGTTCGCCGAGGCGCACCGGATTTTTCTTGCCCGCCCCGGCCCGGTGGCCGAAACTTCAGGTGCTCATGCGGGTCTAATACCTCGGGCGCCGGCCAGGACGCGGCGCCGCCCGCCCCCGCCCCTCCCGCCGGCTCGACCGCACGCCATGCGAACCCCCCGCACAACCCTGCTGGCCGCTGCCGCTTGCGTCGCCCTCGCGGCCGACCGCGCCGCCGCCGACGGGATCGACCTGCCCGGCGCCGCGACGCTAACGAAAGTGGACTTCGAGCGGCACGTCATGGGCCTGCTCTCCAAGGCCGGCTGCAACTCCGGCTCCTGCCACGGGTCGTTCCAGGGCAAGAACGGGTTCCGGCTGTCGCTGTTCGGCTACGAACCGGCCTTCGACAATGCTGCCCTGACCCGCGACAACCTCGGTCGGCGGGTGGACGTGCAGCGGCCCGAGAACAGCCTGCTGTTGCTCAAGGCGACCGGGGCCGTCACCCACGACGGCGGCATGAGGTTCGGCAAGGGGTCGTGGATGTACGAGGTCGTCCGCCGGTGGATCGCCGACGGGGCGACCCACGTCCCCGGCAGCGGCGAAATCGCGGCGCTGACCGTCACCCCGCCGGACTTCGCGGTCGTCGCGGACGGCCGATCGGTCCAGGTGAAGGTGACGGCCGCGTTCGCCGACGGCACCGCCGAGGACGTGACCCCGTTCTGCGACTTCAAGGTGTCCGACGACGCGGTCGCCGCCGTCTCGGCGACGGGACAGGTCACGCCGCGCCAGCCGGGGGATGTCGGGCTGACGGTCCTCTACCGTGGGGCGGTCCGAGCCGTCCGCGTGTTGGTGCCGGCGCCGGGCAAGGTCGCGTTCCCCGACGCGCCGTCGGGCTACGTGGACCGCGAAGTCCTGGCTAAACTCAAGCTCCTGAACATGGCGCCGTCGGGGCCAAGCGGCGACCTGGAGTTCCTCCGTCGCGTGACCATCGACACGATCGGCCTGTTGCCGTCGCCGGAGGAGGCGCGCGCGTTCCTGTCCGACGGCTCGCCCGACAAACGCGAGCGGAAGATCGACGAACTCCTGGCGCACCCGCTGCACGCGGCCCTGTGGGCGACCAAACTCAGCGACATCACCGGCAACAACACCGACGCGCTGGAGGTCCCGCAGCAACTTCGACCGCGCCGCAGCCAGATGTGGCACGACTGGCTGCGCAAGCGCGTCGCCGACAACCAGCCCTACGACGAACTCGCCCGCGACATCCTCACCGCCACCAGCCGCGACGGCATGGGCGCGAAGGAGTGGCTCGCGTTCGTCAACAAGATCGACGCCCAGATGGCGAAGGGGTTCGACACCGACTACGCCGACAAGCGGACGCTCGACCTGTTCTGGCGGCGGCAGCAGCGCGTCCCCGTCGAGCAGTGGGGCGAAAAGGTCGCCGCGGCGTTCCTCGGGGTGCGGCTGGAGTGCGCCCAGTGCCACAAGCACCCGACCGACCGGTGGACGCAGGCGGACTACTGGGGCTTCGCCAACCTGTTCGCCCCGGTGGTGCTGGCCAACAACCAGTTCAGCGACCGCGCGGTGAAGAAGGCCGCCGACGCCGAGACCACGGAGCGGCGCGAGAAGTTCACCGGGAAGAACAAGAACCAGACTCTGCTGGTGCGGGAGATGTTCTTCGACCCCGAGAACCGCGCGTCCCGGCTGCGGCCGATCACCGGCACGAACCGCGTCGTACAACCGAAGGCGCTCGGCGGCCCGACGCTGCCGCACCACGAGGGCGCCGACACCCGCGCCAAGCTCTGGGAGTGGATGCGCGACCCGGCCAACCCGTTCTTCGCTCGCAGCTTCGTCAACCGCGTCTGGGCGCACTACTTCGGGGTCGGGCTGGTGGACCCGGTGGACGACTTCTCCCAGGCCAACCCGCCGACCAACCCGCGGCTGCTGGACGCGCTGGCGCGGGACTTCGTGCAATCGGGGTACGACATCCGCCGGCTGGAGCGGACGATCCTGACCAGCCGGACCTACCAGCGGTCGGCGGCGCCGACCGCGTCGAACAAGTTCGACCGGAACAACTTCGCCCGGTCGTATGTCCGGCCGCTGATGGCCGAGCAGGTGGTGGACGTGCTCAACGCGGCGGTCGGTGTGGACGAGGAGTTCGGCAACAACGCCCCGGACGGTCGGAAGATGACCGAGGTCGGGGCGAGCCGGCTCAACGGCAACCTGTCGTATGTGCTGCGGATCTTCGGCCGGCCGCCGCGGACGACCGCCTGCGACTGCGAGCGGGCGATGGAGCCGGCGCTGCCGCAGACGCTCTTCCGCATGACCGACCCGACGCTGATGCGGAAGCTCCAGGCCAAGGGCAACCGGACCGTGAAGCTCGCCCGCTCCGAGTTGAGCAACGAGCAAGCGGTCGAGGAGCTGTTCCTGGCGACGCTGACCCGGCCCCCGACGGCGAACGAGAAGGACAAGGCGCTGGAATACATGAACGGAGCGAAGAACCGCGCTGAAGGATTGCAGGAGGTGATGTGGGCGCTGATAAACACGCGCGAGTTCATTCTGAACCACTGAGCGAGAACCACCCCCAAGCCCACCCGTGGCAACGGGTGGGCTTGAACTCCCTGAAGAGGAGTCCGTGATGACCCGCCGGACCGACTGTGAAGGGTTCCACCGCCGCGACTTCCTCCAGGTCGGGGCGGCCGGCCTGCTCGGCCTGTCGCTGCCGTCTTTCCTCGCCGCCGAGGCGCAGGCGAAGGACCGGGGCACCGACAACCCGAAGGCGAAGGCCAAGAGCGTCGTCCTGGTCTGGCTGGCCGGCGGGCCGGCGACCATCGACATGTGGGACACCAAGCCGGACGCCCCGGAGACCATCCGCGGCGAGTTCAAAGAGATCAACACGAAGGCCACCGGCGTCCGCTGGAGCGAGCACCTGCCGAAGACCGCGGCCGTCGCCGACCGGCTGACCGTGGTGCGGTCGCTCTACCACACCATCCCGAGCCACGCCCCGGCGACGGTGTTCATGACCACCGGCAACAAGCCGACCGCCGCGCTCCAGTATCCGGCGATGGGATCGCTGGCCGCCAAGATGCTGCCGACCGAGATGGGCATCCCGCCCTATGTCACCTTCATGGAACTGCGCAACGGCACCGCCGGGCAGGCCGGCTACCTGGGCACCAGCTACAACCCGTTCGTCATCGAGGGGGGCGGCGGCCGCAAGAACGCCCCGGCCAACTTCCGCGTCCGCGGCATCACCCTGCCCAACGGCGTCAGCCTCGACGAGCTGGCGAAGCGCGACCGGCTCCTGACCACCTTCGACGACGCCTTCCGCCGGCTCGACGCGAACAACGACCTGGCGGACGGGCTGGACACCTTCCACAAGCAGGCGCTCGAGATCCTGCGGTCGGACAAGACCAAGAAGGCGTTCGACCTAGCGTCCGAGCCGGCGAAAGTGCGCGAGCGGTACGGCCCCTCGTCGTTCGGCCAGGGGGCGCTGGCGGCGCGGCGCCTGGTCGAGGCGGGGGTGCGGTTCGTCACCGTCGGCATCGGCGGCTGGGACACCCACCGGCAGAACTTCGACTCGCTCAAGACGAAGCTGCTGCCGTCGCTGGACCAGACCCTCTCGGCGCTGGTCGCGGACCTGGACGACCGCGGCATGCTCGACTCGACGGTGGTGATGTGTGCCGGCGAGTTCGGCCGGACTCCGAAGGTCAACAAGACGGCCGGCCGCGACCACTGGGCACGGTCGATGGCGTGCGTGCTGGCTGGCGGCGGCTTCAAGCGCGGCTACGCCCACGGCACCACGGACTCAAGCGGCATGGCCCCCGCCACCGACCCGGTGACGCCCGACGACGTGGCCGCGACCATCTTCCACCAGCTCGGCGTCCGCCGCGACACCGAACTCCACACCCCGACCGGCCGCCCGGTCCAACTCTTCCGCGAGGGCAAGGTGGTCGAGAAGATGCTGGCGTGAGTGTAACTTTCCCGACCGGACGCTTGCGTCCGGCCCGGGGTCGGGTAATCTCAATCACTAGTCGGCCGCCCTTGACCGGGCGGCCGATCACCTTTCCGCCCCGGGCCGAGGACTTCGCCATGCGGGCACTACTGACGGCATCTCTGTTGTTCCTGGGCGGCGCCTTCGCCGCCGACCCCGCGCCGGAGACGGTGACAAAACTGATCGCGCAGCTCGGCAGCCCCAACTACCAGGCCCGGGAGGCCGCGTCGCGGGCGCTGGCCGCCCTCGGCGGCCCGGCATTGCCGGCGCTGCGGAAGGCCGCCGCGACAAGCCCCGACGCCGAGGCCGCCCGCCGCGCCGCGGACCTGGCCGCGGCGATCGCCCGCCGGCTGGACAACGACAAGGCCATCGCCCCGACGTTGGTGGAGTTGAACTTCGAGGACGTGGCGCTGGCGTCGGTGCTCGCCGAGTTGCAGAAGAAGTCCGGCGGCCGGGTGGCGTTCAACGACCTCGACGCGCTCGGCGCGAAGGTGACAGTGAAGACCGGCGGCAAGGTGCCGTTCTGGGAGGCGCTGGCGAAAGTAACGGCCGCCGCCGGTCTGGAGGTGGTGCCGACGGCCGCGCCGGTGCTGTCGGCCACCACCGCGCGGAGCCGGGAGGCCCAGGTCCTTGCCCAGCGGCAAGCCGCAATAGCAGCCGCGTTGGTCGCGCAACAGATACGACTGAAGGCCGCCCATGCCGAGGCCGCGAAGAACGCTGAAAAGGGCGATAAGAAGAAGGCCGTGGAACTCCTTCAAAAGCAGGTACAGCAGCAGGTACAGTTAGTTCGCGCTCAACTTGAGTTACAGAACCGGCGGCTCGAACTTGACCGGGCGGCACTGAGCAAGTCGCTGGCGGCAACTTCGGTGAACTCCCGCGTGATCGCGCTGCGGCCGAAGTCCGGGAAGCCGAACCCGTCCTGCGTCAGCGGCGCCGTGCGGATCGAGGCGATCCCTTACCCCGCCGCCGCGCTGGCGACCGTGCCGCGCGACACGATCCCCGTCGTCCTCCACGCCAGCCCCGAGCCGCGGCTGACGTGGGAGCGCATCGAGTCGGTCCGGGTGACGAAGGCGGCCGACGACGCCGGCCGCGAGCTGGCCGTGGCGGCGGACGACGAGACTCTCTCCGCCCGCGTGTTCCCGGTCCAGGGTGGCGCCGTCATCGTCGGCGGCAACGGCGTGGTGAACCTGGTGCCGTCCCGCGATCCGAGGCTGTCATCCGGCTTCGCCCCGTCCGCCACGCAGGCGCTGGTCCGGCTCAAGACGACCGGCGCTCCGGGATCGCTCAAGGTGCTGGAGGGCGTGGTCCGCGGCGTGATCCGCACCGGGTCGGAGGAACTGGCCGCCGTCGCCGGGTTGGACAAGAAGCCGACCGTCTCGGCCTTCGGCGTCAACGGGGTCGCGCTGACCGTCACCCTGACCGAGCGACCCGAGGGCGAGTCCTACGATGTCGAGGCGGTCCTGCGCTACGACCCGGCCGAGGTGCAGGTGGCAGGCCAGCCCCAGATCGAGGAGCAAATCCTCAACCGGGGCCGCGGGCGGGTAATCGTCCGCGGCCGGGCGGCCGTCGTCCGTCTTCCCGTCCCCGGGACGGCCCCCGGGGGGGCGAACGCGTTCGGGATGACTATGACCGACGCCAGCGGCAAGCCGTACACGCTGACCGTCGTCTCCAGCCGGCGGTCGCACGACCGCACCAGCAGCGAGGTGACGGACCGGGTGATGCTGCTCGCCCGGCCGGCCGGGGCGGGCCAGGGGGCACCGGCGAAGCTGTCGGTCGCCGGCACCCGGGCGAAGGTGGTGGCGGTGCCGTTCCAGCTGACCGACGTACCGGCAGCGGCGGGCACCGCCGAGGTGCCGGACGAGGTGACGAAGCCGGCCGGCCGGTGAGACCGGGGGTCAGGAGTCAGGAGTCAGAAGTCAGAAGTCAGAGGTCAGAGACTTCACTGCTTGCATTCTGACCTCTGACCTCTGACTTCTGACTCCTGACCTCTGACTCCTGTCCCCTGACCAAGATGACCGACTGGGTGAACCCGCTGGCGGTGGTGCTCGGCGGGGCGGCCGGGGCGTGGTGTCGGTACGCGGTCGGCCACTGGGCGGCGCGGTTCCACGCGGTCCAGACGTTCCCGTGGCACACATTCGCGGTGAACGTCGTCGGGTCGTTCGTGCTGGGGCTGGTGGCCGTCTGGTGCAAGGACCGGCCGACGTGGTTCCTGCTGCTCGGGACGGGCTTCTGCGGCGGGTTCACCACCTTCTCGACGTTCGGCGTCGAGTTGGTGACGATGCTGGAGAAGGACCGGATGGCCGCGGCGGTCGCCTACGCCAGCGGGTCGGTGGCCGCAGGGGTCGTCGGCGCGATGGTGGCGATGCGGTTGGCGCGAGGGTAGCAAGGCATTCACCACAAAGGCACAAAGGTCACACAAAGAAAACACAAAGGAAGACGGAAGACAGGGCGTCTTCTCTTCTCTTTGTGTGTCTTTGTGTGACCTTTGTGCCTTTGTGGTGAATGCCTTACTTCTTCTTCGGCGGAACGATCTCGGAGTCGAACACCCGCACCTTGGACCACGCCGCCTTGTTCTCCGCGATGAACTTCAGGTGCTGCGGGTGGCGTGCGTACTTGTCGTGGGCCGCCTTGTCGGCGAAGACCAGGTGCAGGGCCACGTCCCAATCCTTGTCGTTGACCGGCTGATCGAACGCCTCGGCCCGCACCCCGGCGGCGAAGTACACCACCCCGTCGTGGTCGCGCAGGTACTTCTCGCAGGCGGCCACCA
>DASSAT010000805.1:0-5313 GCA_035699305.1 Fimbriiglobus sp.
AGCGGTACGAGGATGACTGACGTGATCGACGGGCTGCCGATCCTCGACGAGTCGCGGTGCGTCGGGTGCGGGGACTGCGTGGCGGTCTGTCCGACGGCCTGCCTGGAGCTGCGCGGCCGGCTCCCGTGGCTGCCGCGGCCGGCGGACTGCATCTCGTGCGCGGCGTGTGTCGTGGTGTGCCCGACGGCCGCGATCCGGCTGGAGGTCGGGGAAGTCCGCTTGGCGGCCGGCGGTCCCGGTGGGATTATTGCCATGCCGGAGGGGTGGCAGAGTGGTCGATTGCACCGGCCTTGAATGACAATCAGGCGGCCCGCGCTCAGCCACTACCTCAACCGGCGGGGTCAGGGGGGTCAGATGGTCACTTCGGGAGTGGCAATGTGACCCCCTGACTTCGCTTCCACCTCAATCGCTGGGTGTCAGGTGATCAGATTGCCACTTCCGGATGTGGCAATGTGGCAATCTGATCCTCGTCCCACCGTCCGCACCGGCCCGTCTTTTCATAGTGTCCATACGTTCAGAATACAGGATGTCAAGTCCCCGGCAGTGGGTCGTCGTGTCTCCTTTGGATGGGGCATGGGTGATGTGGGTGGACCGGCGAGAGCCAGTTGTCGCCCGGGCCGGTGGGGGCGTCGTTACCGTACCCGGTGCTGTGCGGTTGGGGTAGTAGAAGCACGATGCGGTCGATGCTCCAGGGATCACCATGTTCCGGTTCCGAAAACCGTCTCCTTCGATCCTTGACGAGTTTCGGTCGTCGCAGGCCAAACTCGACTTCACCTACCCGGCGGTCGGGGCCACCGCCGCCACCCCGCCGCCCGGCTACGTCGTGGACCGCACCCGGATCAGGCTGGGCGACGGGGAGGGCGTATTCCTGGCGGCGAGGTCCGCTCTCGGGCGGTGGGAGCAGTTCCGCCTCGGTTGGGTGGAGGCGTGCCCGGCGGACACCCCGCTGCGGGTCGGCGAGGTCGTGGCCGTGGTCGCCCGTGTGCTGGGAGTGTGGTGGGTGAACGCCTGCCGGGTCGTGTACGCCGTGGACGAAGACGGGCCGGTGTCCCGGTTCGGGTTCGCCTACGGCACCCTGCCCGGTCACGCCGAGTCCGGGGAGGAACGGTTCCTGGTCGAGTGGGACCGGGCGACGGACGCGGTGTGGTACGACATCCTGGCCTTCTCCCGCCCCCACCACCTGCTCGCCCGGCTCGGCTACCCGCTCACCCGCTGGACCCAGAGGCGGTTCGGCCGTGACTCGGCGGCGGCGATGCTCCGGGCCGTCGCCGACGTGCAACGCCAACAGGCGGGGCGGGTATAACCCTTCGACGGACCAGTCCGGCGGCGAGCGAACCGCCGTGCCGCCCCGGTGGAGAAAGCCATGACCTCGAACGAACAACCCCGCCCGATCGACCCCGGCGTCCGCATCGGGCACGTCCACCTGAGGGTGGCCGACCTGGAGCGGTCGCTGCGGTTCTACTGCGGCGTCCTCGGGTTCGGGCTGACCCAGCGGTACGGCAGCCAGGCGGCGTTCGTGTCGGCGGGCGGCTACCACCACCACATCGGGCTGAACACCTGGGAGAGCCGGGGCGGATCGCCGCCCCCGCCGGGCACCACCGGGCTGTACCACGTCGCCGTCCTGTACCCGACCCGGCGGGCACTGGCCGACGCCCTCCGGCGTGTCCTCGGAGCGGGCATCCCGTTGGACGGGGCCAGCGACCACGGCGTTAGCGAAGCCCTGTACCTGCGTGACCCGGACGACAACGGCGTGGAGTTGTATTGGGACCGCCCGCCGGAGGCGTGGCCCCGGACGCCCCAGGGCGAGTTGGCGATGTTCACCCGGCGGCTCGACCTGGACGACCTGCTCAGCGAGGTCGAAGTGGCGGCAGACGCTCCCGCTGTCGGCGAAGGGCCACGGGACTTGTGAACCAGGGGTGTGGCAAGGCCGGGTCGGAATCCTTGCGTCTTTTTGCCGCTACCCCCGTCTGTCTGGGCGGAACGGCTGGTGGTCAGCCGATGTGAACCCCAGAGACGAGGGACAGAGCCGTGAAGAACGAATCCGCCGTGCAGTTCGAGACGGACAGCCGCATCCACATGGGCGTGGCGGTGAAGAACCTGGAGCGGTCGGTCGCCTTCTACAGTACGCTGTTCGGGCAGGGGCCGACGAAGGCCCGGCCCCGGTACGCCAAGTTCGAGGTCGCCGAGCCGCCGGTGAACCTCGCCCTGAACGAGGTCGGCGGGCCGACCGGCCCGAACAACCCGGTCGCCCACTTCGGCATCCAGGTGAAGTCCACCGGGGCGGTCGGGACGTTCGCCGAGCGGCTGAGAGTGGCGGGGCTGCTCGCCTCGGTCGAGGACAACGTGACGTGCTGCTACGCCGTCCAGAACAAGGTGTGGGCCACCGACCCGGACGGGAACAAGTGGGAGGTCTACGTCGTCCTCGACGACGACGCTCAACACCACTCGTCGCGGTCGGCCTGCTGCGCCGACGACTGCTGCGAGGACATGGCAGCTTGCTGCACCCCGGTGCTCGAATCGGACGGGGCCGTGAAGAGTGGTAGTCAATCGCCCGCCTGTGCCTGCTCCGTGTGATCCGAACAGCGAGGCCCGCATGACGCCAGATCAGCCAACTACAGAGGCGGTGTGGTCGCACCTGAGTGCGGACCTGTGGCGGTTCATCCGCCGCCGGGTGCCCGACGACCACGCCGCCGACGACCTGTTGCAAGAGACGTTTGTGCGGGTCCACCGAGGAATCGGGACACTTCAGGACGGGGACCGGGTGGCGGCGTGGGTGTACCGGATCGCCCGGAACGTCGTCCACGATCACCACCGCAAAGCCACGGACGCCCCGGTGGCCCTCGCCGACGCCGATCCCGTTGACGACGCCGACGGCCGCCTGGGACAAGTCGGATGTCGGGCGTGCGGGTGGCTGGACGAGATGGTCCGGTCATTGCCGGACGGCTACCGGGAGGCGGTGCAGTTGGCCGAGGTCGAGGGGCTGCCGCAGCAGGCGGTCGCCGACCGGTTGGGCCTGTCGCTCTCCGGGGCCAAGTCCCGCATCCAGCGGGGACGAGCGATGCT
Organism: Fimbriiglobus sp.; assembly: GCA_035699305.1. Taxonomy (GTDB): domain Bacteria; phylum Planctomycetota; class Planctomycetia; order Gemmatales; family Gemmataceae; genus DASSAT01. The sequence continues at coordinate 3,064 of DASSAT010000805.1, forward strand.
GCGGGGCGTTCTCGAACGGTGCTGCCGGTTCGAGTTGGACGGCCGAGGCAACGTGGTGGACTACGAGCCGAGGCCCGACCGGACGGTGTGTCGGGACTGCGGGGAGTAGGGTCTCGTCGGGCCGTCACTGACACCGCGTCGAGGCCGCGCAGGCCGAGTAGCTGGGCCGGGCGGGTATCGTCCCGGATTGCACTACTAGTGGTCCGTTGCAGCTCAAGTCCAATGTAGTAGGCACACTCCGTGTGCCGTCTCAGCAAGAACGGCACACGGAGTGTGCCTACTACATTGAAAGTCCAGGTCTCGCCTTCCAGGCGGGTCATCGTAACGCTAAAAAAATAGGCATCTGGAGGGGTGGCAGAGTGGTCGATTGCACCGGTCTTGAAAACCGGAGTCGGGCCAGTCCCGACCAAGGGTTCGAATCCCTTCCCCTCCGCTGAGGCTACGACATCTCACACGCATTCCGGGAAGAGCTGCCAGGAGTTGGTCTGGCCTCGACGACTCAACCCAACGCGAAAGGCAGGGCCGCAGCTGACGCCGTTCTTCGAGCGCGGACAAGATGCGGATCGTGGCGAACCCCGAGCGGCAGCGAGAGGGTGGCCTCCCGCGCCAGGACACTCGGGGCCAAGCCAGCTGCGACTCTCCTGTCCCAGCTACCCCTGGCTGCTACTCGGGGTTCGCCACAATCCGCATCTTGATGCCTGCGCCACGCAGGGTCGGTGTCGGAGTCGGCTACACCTGTCGGCTTCCGATGCAGCGCGGTCCGATCCGTCCTCAATCGGCGTGGTGCGTGATACCATTTCGCAACCCGTTTGCCGACCTGGACATGGGCGCCGATCCAATTCAACGAGAAAAGTCATCTGTCCGTGGCATGAGTGGTGCATTCGAGGGGTCCGTCCGGTGGTGCGAAAACCCGGGCCAACATGGATCGTTGCTGCCCACCCCCCTCACCCCGCCGACATCATGCCTAGCACCCAGGTCTCGCCCACCCGACGGGCCGTCTTCGTCCTGACCTGCTGCCACTGCCGCGGCGTTCGCGGCGCCGATGGCAGCTGGTCCTACTCGCCGCTCCCGGCCGGGGCGCGACTCACGCACGGAATCTGCCCGGTCTGCCTTGGCCGGCACTACCCCGGCGTCCGGCCGCCGCAACCCGCGCCCGCCGTCCGGGGCAGCTGACCCGGCTGCTTAAAGGGAATGACGGAATGACGAACGAGCGCGGCATCGCTCGTTCGTCATTCCGTCATTACTTGCTGTGGTCCTGCTCGTACCGGGCGATCTTCTCGACCCGGCGGGCGTGGCGGCTGCCCTCGAACCGGGTGCCCAGCCAGGTCTTGACCATCCGCTCCATCGCGTCCTCGCTGAGGAGGTCGGCGGACAAGCACATGACGTTGGCGTCGTTGTGCAGCCGGCTCATCTCGGCGTCGATCAGGTCGCGGCAGTTGGCCGCCCGGACGCCGAGCACCTTGTTGGCAGCGATGCACATACCGTGGCCGGTGGCGCAGATCAGCACCCCGCGGTCGGCCTCGCCGGCCGCCACCGCCTCGGCCACAGGGATGGCGAAGTCCGGGTAATCCACGCTCTGGGCGCTGGCCGCCCCGAGGTCGATCACCTCGTGGCCCAGCGCCTTGAGCACCGTCACCACCCGGTTCTTGGCCGCCACCCCGCGGTGGTCGTTGCCCACGGCGATCTTCATGGCCCCGTCTGCCCCTCCGGTCGGTCGCGGTCTCGACTCGCTGCCCACCCTGGCACCAGCCGCTCCAGGTGGCCGCGGATCATCTGGGCGCACGCCCGGTACTGCTCCAGGTCGCCGCCGATCGGGTCGTCCAGGTCGTCTGGGCCGCCCAGCAGGTCCGGCTCCGGGCCGACCCCGGGATACCGCATCGCCAACGCCTCGGCGTGCCCCCGGGTGACGGCGACGACGTGGGTCGAAGCCGCCAACAGCTCCGGGTTGACCGGCCGGCTCTGGTGTGCCGACAGGTCGGCCCCCAACTCCCAGGCGGCCTCGACGGCCGGCAGGGCGGCCGGGTCTCCGGGCAGGGCTGCCACCCCGGCGGACCGCACCACGTAGCCGTGGGCCTCCAGCTCGGCCGGGTCGCACCCCAGCCGGTCGGCCAGCAGCCGCTTGCACAGCGCCTCGGCCAGCGGACTGCGGCAGGTGTTGCCGGTGCAGACGAACAACACCGAACACCCGGGCCGCGCCGGCGCCGCGGGGTTCGAACTCTGGTCCGGTGCGGTCACGTCCCCGCTATCCTC
>DASSAT010000806.1:0-9349 GCA_035699305.1 Fimbriiglobus sp.
TCGAACGTACACAGGCACGAGAACCGGGTGTTGACCGCCCACAGTTCGCCGCCCGCCCCGAACGCGACCTCGTGGATGGCGATGTGCCCGGTGAAGTGGGCCGCCCGCGGCAGGTAGAGGGCGTCGTGCTTGCCCGGCGGGTCGAGCTTGGCGGCGGCGGCCGGCTGGTCGCGGAACTCCCACACCGCTGCTTTGGTGCCGACCGCCAGCCGACCGCGGTCGAACGCCAGCCCCATCGGCACCTGGAAGTTGCGGAAGTGGGTGTTGACCACGCCGCCATCGGACCGCACCACGATCAGCTTGCCCGCCTGGTAGGTGCTGACGAGGACCGACAGTTGCAACTGGTCGAGGAGGTCCGGCAGGCTGGTCGTGTGGACGCTGCGGAGCGGTTCGTCCGGGCCGGTCATGGCGGTCCTCGGGGTTGGGGCGGGGTTCATGTTACGCCGCAAAGGGCGGGCCGCCTGAACGTGTCGGTCTTACGGTTGGGGGAAGATGGGAAAGGATAAAATGGGGTAAATTCACTTCCCCATCCTTCCACCATCGTCTTATCTTTGACACTCGAAACATCGTCTTTTTCGGCTTCTTCTACCGGCCGACTCGTATGCACCTTGCGGCCAGCACCAGGATCGAGTCATGACTCCGTTCGCGCCTCACTCCGCCGGCCAACGGGCCAAGTACCTCCTCACCCGGCCAACCTTGCCGCTGCGGGCGCGGCTGGGCGTCCACCTGCTCGAAGACCGGGTGACGCCGGCCACGTTCACTGTCGCCAACACCGCCGACGCCGGCGACGGGTCGCTCCGTCAGGCGGTGCTCGACGCCAACAAGGCGACGGGGGCGGACGAGATCGTCTTCGACTCCCTGTTCGACGCCAAGCAGACGATCGCTTTAACTTCCGGCCAGCTCACGATCAGTGACTCGGTGACCATCACCGGGCCTGGCGCCGACCTCCTGACCGTGAACCGGGCCGCCGCCACGAACTTCCGGATCGTCCGATCTACCGCCAAGAGCCTGACCGTCAGCGGGATGACGATCTCGAGCGGCAGCGTGACCGGCATCGGCGGGGGCTTGTACTCCCTCGGCACGGGATCGGCGGTGATCCTCAACGCGGTGACGATCAGCGGCAACACGGCGGCCGGCGGCGGCGGGCTGTTCGTCGGCGGGGCGGGGGCGACGGCGAACCTGAACGCGGTGACGATCAGCGGCAACACGGCGACCGGGACCGGCCTCGGGACCGGCGGCGGGGGCGTCCTGATGGACGGCGGCGCCACCCTGACGGTCCGGGACAGTACCGTCTCGGGGAACACGGCGGTGGAGTCCGGCGGCGGCATCTACTTCTTCTACAGCGGGTCGTTGCAGGTCCAGAACAGCACGATCTCGGGGAACAAGGTCACCAACAACAGCAAATACTACGGCGGCGCGGGTATCTACTTCTTCGGGTCCGCCACGCTCTTCTCCGTTCAGAACACGACGATCACCGGCAACGAGTCGGCCAGTTCGGGCGGGGGCATCTTCGCAACCCGCTTCACCGGCACCATCGACGTGCAGAACAGCACGATCACGGGGAACAAGGCGGCCGGCACCGACACCGGCCAGGGCGGCGGCGGGATCACCCGGTTCAGCGGCGGCGGGTCGATCAACGTCGTCAGTTCGGTCGTGTCCGGGAACACCAACACCAAGGCGCCCGACATCCTCAGCACCGGCACGGTCAACGTGAACTTCAGCGCCGTCGGCGACAAGACCGGGTTCACCCTCACCGGGGCGAACAACGTCCCGTTCGGGACCAACCTGATGCTCGGCGCGCTGGCCGACAACGGCGGCCCGACCCAGACCATCGCCCCCCTGACCGGCAGCCCATTGATCGACGCCGGGGACAACGCGGGCGGCCTGCTCACCGACCAGCGGGGGCCGTCCTTCGTCCGGGTGTTCGGGCCGAAGGCGGACATCGGGGCGGTCGAGGTCCAGCCGCCGGCGGTCGTGAGCATCACCACCCCCACCGTCAGCCCGACCAACGCGACCGACCTGACCTTCACCGTCACCTTCAACCAGAACCTCACCGGCCTGTCGGCGACCAACTTCAAGCTGACCACCACCGGCGGCGTGACCGGCACGGTCGGGACGGTAACGGGGTCCGGCCGGACGTGGACCGTCTCGGTCAACACGATCGCCGGGACCGGCACTCTGCGGCTCGACCTGTCCAGCGCCGCCGGCGTCACGCCGGGGGTGCGGGTCGTGCCGTTCACCGGCGGACAGGTCGTGACCATCGACCAGACGCCGCCGACGGTCCAGACGATCACCCTACTCGACCCCGACCCGGTCACGACGCCGACCGCCCGGTTCCAGGTCACGTTCAGCGAGCCGGTGACGGCGCTCACCATCAACAACCTCGCCCTGACCGCCACCGGCACCGTCACCGGCGCGAGCATCGACGACGTGTCGGGGGCCGGCGCCGACTGGACCGTGACCGTGACCGTCGGGACCGGCAACGGCACCGTCGCCCTTGTCGTGGACAACTCGACCGGCGTCGCCGACGCGGCCGGCAACGCCCTTGCCGGCCTCCCGTTCTCTGACGCGAGTTACGTCGTCCAGCCGATGGTCCTCGGCATCACCGGCCCGGCGTCGTCCGGCGCCGGCACCGTGCCGTTCACGGTCGTCTTCAACCAGCCGGTTAGCGGCTTGACCGCCGCCAACTTCGCGGCGGTCGTGACCGGCACGGTCAGCGCGACGGTCGGCACGCCGACCGGCTCCGGCACCACCTGGACCGTCCCGGTCACCCGCATCCTCGGCAACGGCACCCTGCGGCTGGACATGGTCAACGGCACCGGCGTGACGCCAGACGTGCAGCTCCTGCCGTTCACCGGCGGGACCGTCGTGCGGATCGACCGCATCTTGCCGACCGTCACCGCGATCGCCCCGGTCGGCCCGAACCCGACCAACGGCTCGACGGTGGACTTCGCCGTCACCTTCCCGGAGGACATCGAGGGTCTGACCGCGGCAAACTTCGCCGTGACCACCGACGGCACGCTCGCCGAGGTTGGCATCACGAGCGTCACCGGCGCCGGGGCGGTCTGGACGGTGTCGGTCAGCACCGGGACCGGCGACGGCACCATCCGGCTGGACATGGTCAACGACGACGGGAGTGTTTTCCCGCCGATCGACGGGCTGCCGTTCACCGGCGGCACCCCGGCCGTCGTCGATCGGACCAGCCCGAACGCGCTGGCGACGGCGCCCACCGGCGCGAACCCGACCAACGGCGGCACGGCCCAGTTCACGGTCACGTTCGACGAGTCGGTGGTCGGCGTGACCGCGGCCAACTTCGCCCTCGCCGCGGCGGGGGTTAGCGGCGCGGCCGTCACCGGACTATCCGGCAGCGGCGCGACCTACACCGTCACCGTCTTCACCGGGTCCGGCGACGGCACCCTCATACTCACCCTTGCCGATCCAACCGGGGTCGCGGACGTGGCCGGCAACCCGCTCTCCGGCACGCCGTTCGACGCCACCCCGCTGAAGGTGGACAAGACCTTCCCGACGGCTGTGTCGATCGTGCCAGTCGGCCCGGCCGCGACCAACGCCGCGGCGGTCGCGTTTACGATCACCTTCAGCGAGCCGGTCCTCGGCGTGGCCCCGCTCAACTTCGCGGTGGTCTCGTCCGGGTCGATCGCCGGGGCGGCCCTCACTTCGCTGACCACGACCGACAACCGCGTGTACACGGCGGTCGTGAGCACCGGCACCGGGGACGGCACCGTCCGGGTGGACCTGTTTAGCCCGGTCGGGATTACCGACGCGGTCGGCCAGCCGGTGATCGCCGGGTTGACCGGGCAGCCGGTCGCCATCGACCGGACGGCGCCGCAGGTTACTGCCACGCGCTCGGCCGGTCAGGGGGCATTGACCGGCGAGCAGCCGATCCGGTTCACGGTGACGTTCACCGAGCCGGTGACGGGCTTCGGGCGGGACGATGTGGTGGTGGGCGGGACGGCCGGCCCGGGGACGGTCCGTGTCACCGGTAGCGGCGCGAGCTACGAGGTGGAGGTGTCCGGGCTGTCCGCGTCGGGGCCGGTGGGCCTGACGGTCCGCGGCGGGGCGGCGGTGGACGCGGCCGGGAACGCGAACCTCGTCTCGCCGCCGGGCGAGGTCGTCTCCTTCGTCCGCAGCGCCGGCGGGGTGCCCGATTCGTTCGTGACGCGGGCGGTGACGCCGCTGACCGTGGCGGCGCCGGGGGTGCTGGCCAACGACACCGACCCCGACGGCCGGCCGCTGACCGCGGTCCTGGTCACGGCCCCGCCGGCGTCGGCCGGCACCGTGCAGCTCAGCCCGGACGGGTCGTTCACCTTCCGCCCAGCGGTCGGGTTCGTCGGCGGCACCACTTTCACCTACGCCACCTTCAACGGGTTCGTCGCCGGGGCCGCGGCGACGGTCACGATCACCGTCGAGCCGGGGTTGGGCCTGTCGGCGGTGGCGGCCGGGCCGGGCGGTGGGCCGCAGGTGACGGTCTACAACCCGGACGGGACGGTGCGGTTCAACTTCTTTGTGTACGCTCCGACGTTCACCGGCGGGGTGTACGTGGCGACCGGCGACGTGACCGGCGACGGAGTCGAGGACATCGTCACCGGGGCCGGGCTGGGCGGCGGGCCGCACGTCCGGGTGTTCGACGGCGTGACCGGCGCGGAGGTGTCGAGCTTCTTCGCCTACGACCCCGGGGTCCGTGGCGGGGTGACGGTGGCGGTCGGCGACGTGGACGGCGACGGCCGCGCGGACCTGGTGACGGGGGCCGGCCCCGGGGCCGGGCCTCACGTCAAGGTGTTCGACGCGACCGGCACCGAGCGGTTCGGCTTCTTTGCCTACGAACCGACGTTCACCGGCGGGGTGAGCGTGGCGGTCGGCGACCTCAACGGCGATCGGGCGGCGGACATCGCCACCGGGCCGCTGGTCGGCGGCGGGCCGCACGTGCAGGTGTTCGACGGCCGGACGCAGCAGGTGCTGATGAGCTTCTTCGCCTTCGACCCGAAGGCCCGCGGCGGCGCGTCGGTGGCGATCGGCGACGCCTACGCCGACGGCACCGCGGAGCTGATCGCCGGGTCCGGCACCAGCTCCGCGATCCGGGTGTTCCGCGGCGACAGCAACGGCGTGCAGCTGACCGGGTTCTTCCTGGCCGACCCGGTCTCGGCGAAGGCGGTGCGGGTCGCCACCGATGATGCCGACGGGGACGGGCGCACCGACCACCTGCTGGTCGCCAGTGGCCCGGGCACGACCCCCGTGGTCCGCCGGTACGACCTGTCCACCTTCGCCCGGGTGAACGACCTGCTGAACTTCCCGTCCGACTTCCTCGGCGGGCTGTTCGTCGGGTAAGAGAGTAGTAGGCACACTCCGTGTGCTGTTCTTCTTGCCCAAAGAACGGCACACGGAGTGTGCCTACTACTCTCACTTCGCCACCTCCAGCGCCCGGGTCTCGCGGATCACCGTCACCTTGATCTCGCCGGGGTAGTCGAGCTGCTGCTCGATGGCGCGGGCGATGTCGCGGCAGACCCGCAGGGCGTCGGCGTCGGTCGTCCGCGACGCGCTGGCGATCACCCGCAACTCGCGGCCAGCCTGGATGGCGAACGCCGTCTCCACCTCCGGGAACCCGCACGCCACCGCTTCGAGTTCCTCCATCCGCTTGACGTACTTCTCCAGCGTCTCCCGGCGGGCGCCCGGCCGGCTGGCGCTGATCGCGTCGGCGGCGGACACCAGCACCGTGTAGATGTTATCCACGGTCACGTCGTCGTGGTGGCCGACGATCGCGTGCAGCACCTCCTTGCTCGTCTCGCCGTACCGCTTCGCCAGTTCGGCCCCGACCTTCGGGTGCCCGCCCTCCATCTCGTGATCGGCCGCCTTGCCAACGTCGTGCAGCAGACCGCACCGCCGGGCCAGCTGCGGGTTCAACCCCAGTTCGGCTGCCATCAGCCCGCACAGGTGCGCGACCTCCAGCGAGTGTTGCAGCACGTTCTGGCTGTAGCTGGTGCGGAACTTCAGCCGGCCGAGGAGCTGGACGATCTTCTCGTGCGGCATCGCCACGTCGGCGTCGAGGACCGCGTTCTTGCCGATCTCCAGGATGTGGGCGTCCATCTCGGTCTGGGTCTCGGTCACCACCTCCTCGATCCGCGTCGGGTGGATGCGGCCATCCTGGATCAGCTTCGTCAGCGCGAGCCGGGCCGTCTCCCGGCGGATGTTGTCGAACGCGGAGACGACCACCACGCCGGGGGTGTCGTCCACGATCACGTCCACGCCGGTACACTTCTCGAACGTGCGGATGTTGCGGCCCTCGCGGCCGATGATCCGCCCCTTCATGTTGTCGTCGGGGATGTCCACCGTGCTGACGGTGGTGTCGGTGGTGTGCTCGGCGGCGTACCGCTGGATGGCGGTGGCGATGACCTCGCGGGCCTTGGCCTCGGCGTCGGCCTTGAGCCGGTCGGTGTGCTTCTGGATGCGGCCTGCCACCTCGGCGGACAACTCTCGTTCTAGCCGGTCCAGGAGCAACTTCTCGGCCTGCTCCCGGGACAGCCCGGTGATGTCGTGGAGCTTGCGCGTCTCCTGCTCGATCAGCTCCTCCAGGTCCTTCGCCTTCTTTTCGACCACCTCCTTGCGGTCGGCGAGTTTCTTCTGCAGTTGTTCGGTGTGCCGCTCCTTGCGGGTGAGTTCCTTCGCCTTCTCGACGGCGGCGTCCTCGCGCTTCTCGGTCCGCCGCTCCTGCTCGCGCAGCTCGGCGCGGGCCGCGTCGAGTTCGCGGGTCAGCTCCTCGCGGCGGCGGAACGCCTCGTCGCGGGTCTTCAGCTCGGCGTCCTTGAGGACGCGGTCGGCGTCCTGGCGAGCCTGTTCGAGGACCTCCTGGGCGCGGGCCTCGGCGCTGCGGACGTGGTCACTATCCAGCAAGGACGGTGCAAGCCCGGCTGCCGCGGGCACCTGCCGGGCGCGGGTCGAGGAGCGGACAACGAGAAAACCGACTCCGACTCCGATCAGGACGGTCAGCAGTACCAGCCCGGCGATGATGCCGGCGAGCAATAACGGGTTGATATCGGGCATTCGGGCCTCCAGTGGTGGCGGCCCGTTGGGCTCCTCGGGGGTGTCAGCAGGCGTGCCGGTCCGGCCCGCGGCGTCGCGGCGGAGGCAGTTGGATCGGGGTCGGCGGCGGCGCGGACGGCGAGCGTCCACACCGGACCGGGCCGGGATACCGGGTCACCCATGGCAACAGCGCGGCCGCGGAGGCGGTCGCGGGCGTCATCCCCGCCGCGAGGCGGGGCCGAGGACAACGGGGCGTCGGATCTATGTCAAAAGGCGAACAACCGGCCCGGTGGGCCGCCGGCCGGGGCGCCTACCCCGGTCGGTGAGCCGGCCCGGGGTCCATGCCCGGGCCGTCAGCAATCATTATGCGAGGTTGGGTTTTCGAGGGTCAACAAAAATGGCAGATGCCCAAGCCCCCCAAGCCCACCCGTTGCCACGGGTGGGCCTGCTCACCCCTTGATGACCCCGATCGGCCGCATCCGGGCGACCTTCCGTGACAGGTTCGCCTGGTGGACGGTGTCCACAACATCGTCCACGTTCTTGTACGCCCGCGGTTGCTCCTCCGCGAGGCCGTGCCGGCTCGACGCCATCGCGATGACGCCGCGGCTCTCCAGCTCCTTGTCGATGCGCCGGCCGGCCGCGTCCTTGACCGCGGCGGTGCGGCTCATCGCCCGGCCGGCGCCGTGGCAGGTGGTGCCGAACGTCCGCGCCATGCTCCCCTCGGCGCCGACCAGCACCCAACTCGCCCGGCCCATGTCGCCGGGGATGATGACCGGCTGACCCACGGCGCGGAACGCCGCCGGCACCTCCGGGTGCCCGGCCGGGAACGCCCGGGTCGCGCCCTTGCGGTGGACCCACACCTTCTTCAGCTTGCCGTTAACCGTGTGCTCCTCCAGCTTGGCGATGTTGTGCGCCACGTCGTACAGGAGTTCCATCCCCAGGTCCTCCCACGACCGGCCGAAGGTGGCCGCGAACACCTCTCGGGCCTGCTGCATCAGTAGTTGCCGGTTGGTGAATCCGAAGTTGGCCGCGGCCCGCATCGCCGCGATGTACTTGCGGCCCTCGGGGCTATCGACCGGCGCGCACGCCAACTGCCGGTCCGGCAGGTTGATGCCGTACTTGCCGGGGACGTTGCGGAACTGGGCCAGGGCGTCGTCGCACACCTGGTAGCCCAACCCGCGGCTGCCGGAGTGGATCATCACGCAGACCTGGTTCAGCTCCAGCCCGAACGCCGTCGCCACGTCGGCGTCGAGCACCGCGTCCACCACCTGAACTTCGAGGAAGTGGTTGCCGCTGCCCAGCGTACCGCACTGGTCGCTGCCGCGCTTCACCGCGTGGTCGGACACCTCGTCCGGGTCGCCGCCGTCAATGCGGCCGTTGGCCTCGGTGTGGTCGAGGTCGCGCGGCACCCCCAGGTCGCGGTCGATGACGAATCGCGGCCCCTCGCCCATAAGCCGGCGCGTCTCCTTGGGGTCGAACTTGTACCGCCCCGACTTGCCGACGCCGGCCGGGACGGTGTGGAACAGGTTGCGGATCAGTTCCCGCAGATGCGGCTTCACGTCGTCCAAGAACAGGTTGGTCTTCACCAGCCGGACGCCGCAGTTGATGTCGTAGCCGACCCCGCCGGGGGAGATGACGCCGCCTTCGTTCGGGTCGGTGGCGCACACCCCGCCGATGCAGAACCCGTAGCCCCAGTGGATGTCCGGCATGGCCAGGCTGGCGACCTGGATGCCCGGCAGCGTGGCGACGTTGGCCACCTGCTCGGGCGCCTGGTCGTTCTTGATCGCCTCGACCAGCTTCTCGCTGGCGAAGATCAGCCCGTCCACGCGCATGTCCGACCGGTGCGACTTCGGGATGCGCCAGCAGCAGGGATCGACCTGTTCCAGCGGCCCGGTGTAAGCGCCCTTGCTCATGATGCCCACCTGATTTCACCGCAGCGGGCGCGGAGGGCGCGGAGAGAAGACAGATAAGATGGTTTTCAGAACTCAACTCTCTTGTTTTCTCTCTGCGCCCTCCGCGCCCTCCGCGGTGAATTCTGTTAAATGTCCACGATCACTTCGGCCAGCCAGCCGTCCGCGGTTTGCTCCACCTTCAGCCCGTGGTAGGTGATCGCCTTGACCTCATGACTGAGTGTGTGTCGGTCCGGGTCGAGCGGTTCACCCCGGACCGTCGCGGTCAATCCGTCGGGGCGGACCGTCACCGCGAAGTCGCGGTAGACCATGTGCCCGGCGTCGAACCGGTACAGCAGCTCCCTCAGCCAGTCGAACAGCAGGTACTCGCGGTCGGTGCCGGACAGTTCGAGTGTCTGCTCCACATC
>DASSAT010000807.1:0-24467 GCA_035699305.1 Fimbriiglobus sp.
ACGACACCCACACCGCGACCTGGGACTGGGGCGACGGCACCGGCACCTCGGCCGGCACCGTGACCGAGTCGAGCGGCTCCGGGTCGGTGGCCGGCAACCACACCTACTCGGCCGCCGGCGTCTACACCGTGACGCTGAAAGTGACCGACGACGGCGGCACGGTCACGACGACCTTCCAATACGTGGTGGTGTACGACCCGTCGGCAGGGTTCGTGACCGGCGGTGGGTGGATCGACTCCCCGGCCGGCGCCTACCCCGCCGACACGACCCTGACCGGGAAGGCCAACTTCGGCTTCGTCTCGAAGTACCAGAAGGGGGCCAACACTCCGACCGGCGAGACCCAGTTCCAGTTCAAGGTCGGCAACCTCGACTTCCACAGCACCAGCTACGACTGGCTGGTGGTGGCCGGGACCAAGGCCCAGTACAAGGGGTCCGGCACCATAAACGGGTCCGGCAACTACAAGTTCCAGCTGACGGTGATCGACGGTCAGAAGACCGGGGTGGACAAGTTCCGGATCAAGATTTGGGACGCGGTCTCCGGGGTCGTCGCCTACGACAACGGGCTGGGCGCGGCAGACGACGCCGACCCGGCGACGCCCCTCGGCGGTGGCAGCATCGTGATCCACAAGTAGTGTCCGATGCCGCCGGTGGGGGACCTCTCCCACCGGCGGCCGTGCACCCGGCCGTGTGCTGGCACCTTGAGTCCGTTCCGACCCCGATCGACCCCACGCCGCCCTCGCCGAATGTCTCGGCGCGGGTGACGGTCGGGACCGCTGCCGCAGACCCGTCGGTCGGTGACGGGGTTCGGTCCGGGCGGACGGTGGTGGCGGTGCCCGCACGTCCGCGGTGGGGATTCCACGCGCGCTCAAGGATCTGTTCCGTTGTTCGATTCGGACCTTAACACGATGGAGGGTAGTGCGATGCGACACGTAGGGTGGTCCAGTTTGGGGGTGGCCGCGGCCGCCGCGCTCTGCGCGCTTGGCCCGGTCGGGTGTGCCGGGAAGTTCACCGGCGGTGGGTGGATCGACTCCCGGGCCGGGGCACCGGCCAAGGCCACGATGGGGTTCAACCTCCAGGCCACGGGAGAAGACGGCGGTGACCTCGAGTACCGGGGCCAGTTCCAGTACAGCGACCACGGGTCCTTCGCTGGCTTCCCGGATGGGGTGGCGATCCACGGCGTGATCGACGAAGTGAACATCGCCGAGGATATCATCCTTGGCTCGCTCGGGTTCGGCGGCCTCGGCTTCGACTTCGGTCCGGACGGCCTGCCGGGGAACGCGGTGCTCTTCACCGGCACCTACACTCCCCAGCCGGAGAGCCTCGGCGACGGCGGGGCGATCGAGGGGGTCGTCGTGGCCGGCGGCATCTCCGACCTGGATGACCCCCGCGACTTCGTCGTCATCCACCTCATCGGCGGGGTGTACGACGGGTACGCCAACGGCGGGTTCATCCAGGGCGGCAGCTTCAAGTACCACCCGACCGACCCGTAAGCCGTTCGGTCGGCGCCCCGGCGTCCGGTCGCCGCAAGTCGGTGGGCCGGCGCCGGGCGATGGAGTTACGCGACCCGGAGGGGGCGTGTGGTATCACGCTCGGCGTTCGTGCCCGGTCACGCCCCCTCCCGAACCAGGAGAAAGTCATGGCATCGCCTACGACCCGCCGCGCGACCCGGTCCCGGAAGCCACTCCCCCATTCGGGGATTGGCCCGTTGTTTCAGTTGGAGGCCCGGGAGGTCCCGTCGGTTGCGCTCCCCAGCTCGCTGACCATCGAGTACGTCGATGGCGACGGAACGATCGACGGCCTGACCACGGAGACCTACGGCTACGATGACAAGGGCAACCGCACCGCCATCACGTCTGAGTCGGACTATGATCTCGACGGCACGATCGACTTCCGCTACACGGGATCGACCACCTACGACAAGAAGGGCAACATCACCGTCTACGTGGACGAGTACGACTTCGACGGCGACGGAGCGATTGACACCCGCTTCACGGGGTCGTACTCCTACGACGCGAAGGGCAACCTCACGGACTACCAGTTCGAGGACGACTTCGACGGCGACGGCGTGATCGACACCCGCTACACGGGGACGAGCACCTACGACCAGAAGGGCAACATCACCTCTGACGTGTACGAGGTGGACGACGGCGCCGACGGCACGATCGACTACCGCTCCACCGCCTCGGTCTCCTGGAACGCGAAGGGCGACGAGTATCAAGCAGAGTTCGAGGACGATTACGGCGCCGACGGCACGATCGACGTCCGCTCCACGGGGTCGGTTTCATTCGACAATAAGGGCAACATCACCCAGTCCCTGTACGAGGCGGACGACGGCGCCGACGGCACGATCGACTTCCGCTACACGGAATCGCTCTCCTACGACCCGTGGGGCAACCTCGCCCAGTACGCGTTCGAGGCGAGCGACGGCGCCGGCGACACGATCTACAGCGGCACGGGATCGAACACCTGGGACGCGCATGGCAACGTCATCGCGTTCGAGTACGAGTACGATTGGAACGGCGACGGGGCGGTCGATTCCCAGGGTACGGGTTCGTACGACAAGAAGGGCAACGTCACCGAGTTCGTGAGCGAGGACGACTTCGACGGCGATGGCGTGATCGACTCCCGCTCCACGGGGACGAGCTCTTACGACCAGAAGGGCCGCCTCGTCGAGACGGTCAACGTGTATGAGGACGGTGACGGCACTGTCGTCAGTGGGTCCGTGTGGACCTACACCTACTGACGGCCAGTAATGACCAGGACGGTCCCGACGGGCGTCAAGCCTGATCGGGGCCGTCTGATTACCGCTCCTGGCGGCCCTCGGAGTGGAACAGGTCGGGTCAATCACTTCGTTGCTGACGCGCCGGGTTCGCCGGGCGACGGGCATCCGGCGTCGAGGAAGGCTTGCAGGATGAACTGTGCCGCGACCCGGTCGCGGCGGCTGCGGCGCTTCTTGTGTGTCAGCCCGGCGCCCCACAGGGCGTCCTCGGCGGCGCTACTCGTGTACCGCTCGTCCTGGTATGCCACCGAAAGCCCGGTTAGCTGGCCCAGCCACGTCCCGAACGCCCGGCACTCCTTTGCTTTTGTCCCCTCGTCGCCCGTTTGGGTCATGAGCGGCAGGCCGACCACCCAGCCGACCGCCGATTCGATCGCGGCGAGCTTCTGGAAGTACGCCGCGTCCTGGTCGGACCCGCGGCGCGTGTAGGTCTCCAGCGGGGAGGCGATGCGGCGGTCGGCGTCGCAGGTGGCGAGGCCGATGCGGACGTGGCCGTAGTCCACACCGATGAGGCGACCGTTTGGCGGAATCGTAGGTCGGCTCACTCACAGGTAGCGCTCCCGGCCGTCCTTCTTGAGCTTCTCCACGATTAGCTTCACGTCGCCCTCGCGCTTGCGGTCGGCCACCAGCGTCGCGTCGCCGTCCTGGATGATGAGCAGGTCGCTGACGCCGAGGGTGGCGATCAGGCGGCCCGGCTCGCCGGCGATCACGCAGTTGGCCGTGTCGATGCCGACGTGTTCGCCCTGGACTGTGTTGCCGGCCGCGTCCTGCGGGCTGCGCCGCTCCAGCGCTAGCCAACTGCCCACGTCGTCCCACTGGTACGGGGCCTGAATCACCAGCACCTCCTTCGCCCCCTCCATCACCGCGAAGTCGATGCTGACCTTCTCCAGCCCCTCGTACTCTTTGCGGAACACCACGGCCCGCTGTGGCGTCGGCCACGCCGCGGCGATGCGGGCAATGGCTTCCGCCAGCTTCGGCCGCTGGCGCTTGAGTTCGGCGAGGATCGCGGAGACCTTCCAGACGAAGATGCCGCTGTTCCAGTAGTAGTCGCCGGATTGCAGGAACCGCTCGGCCACGTCGGCGGTCGGCTTCTCCTTGAAGGCTTGCACCTTTGCCGCCGTCACGCCCTGCCGCTGGCCGACCGGCTCGCCACGGTGGATGTAGCCGTAGCCGGTCGCCGGGTAGCTCGGCGGGATGCCGAACGTCAGCAGTGCGTTCGGGTTCTCGTCGGCGAACTGCTCCGCGGCGTGGGCGGCGCGCTGGAACTCCCGCTCCGGCTCGATGACGTGGTCGGCCGGCATCACGATCATCGTCGCGGTCGGGTCGGACTCTGCGATGAGCGCCGCCCCGAGGCCGATGCACGCGGCGGTGTCTCGGCCGAACGGCTCGCCGACGACGCGGTCCGGCGGCAACTCCGGGAGTTGGTTGCGGGCCTCGGCGACGTGCGGTTCGCCGGTGATGACCCACAGTCGCTCGGCCGGCACCTGCGTGGCGATGCGGTCGAGCGTGCCCTGGAGCAGCGTCCGCTCGCCAGCGAAGGTGAGGAACTGCTTGGGCCGGCGGTTGCGGCTGCGCGGCCAGAACCGGGTCCCGCCGCCGCCAGCCATGATCATCGCGTGCAGCATTCGGAAGAACCCCTCCCCCAACCCCTCCCCGAAGCGGGGAGGGGAGCAAACCCCTCTTTCTCCCCCTTCCCTCTTAGGGAAGGGGGCCGGGGGGTTAGGTTACTGCTCACCCAACACCGTCGGCCCCGTGACCCGGAACCCCGGCGGTAGTTTCGCGGCACACTCGGCGGCGTTCAAGGCGAACACCGGCCGCACCTCGACCGGCACCCCGGCCGGCACGGTTACGCCCACGGCCGTCAGCCACCGGGCGGAGCGGTCGGAGATTGCCTTGCGGACCGCCTCCGGCGAGTCGGCGCCGGTCGCGTTCTTGAGCGGGGCGAACTCGTCTTCGCGCCGGACGCTCACCGCCAGCCAGCGCTCCGCCAGCGGCAGCGCGTCGAAGACAAACATCTCGAACTTCAGCGCGTTCTCGTTCTCGGGCGAGACCATCTCGCCGGTCGCGGGGTCGTAGAAGGGCACCTTCTTGCGGGCAACGTGGTACGCCAGCCGGCCAGCGCCGGTCGTGACGCGCTCCAGGAACGGCACGCTGAAGACGTGGATCGCTGGGCTGCCGGCCCGGAAGCGCAGCTCGCCCGACGGCTCGCGCTCGGCAGCCATGTCGTCCGGCAGGTCCGAATACTCGATGATGCCGCAGCGGCCGTCCACCAGGGCGTAGATGCCGACCTTCTCCTCGGGCTTCTCCTTGAAGACGATCTTCGAGGACACCTCGGAGCCGGTCTCGATGTGCCGGCCGACGAACGCCGGGTCGCAGACGCCTACCAGCGGGTTGTCCACCTGGAAGTAAAAGACGTGGCGTATACCGCGGGCCTTCAGGTCGGCGAGCAGGCCGGAGTCAGCCAGCGCGGTCAGCGTGCCGCCGTGGCCGTTGGGGCTGAGGAACAGCGAACCGGGTCCGTCCAGCAGGAGCTTGCCGGTCGCCAGATCGAGGGCCGGCATCGACCCCTGCTGGAAGAACGTCACCTGCTCCGCGGGGAGGCCGAAGTAGCGGTTGTCGTGGAAGAACGCCTCGGTGTCGGCGTGGGTGGCCGGGCTGGTCATCACCAGCAGCGGGACCGGCTTGCCGTACCTTCGCGACAGGGCCAGCACCTTCTCGGCGTGGACCTGGAAGAGGCTCGCGCCCGACACCGGGCCGACCGGGAACATGCCCTTGGGCTTGTCGAACCCGAGCCGGCTTCCCTGCCCGCCGGCCACCACCAGCGCGGCAACCTCGCCGTGGCGCAGGGCATCCTCGCCGCGCTCGACGGCCGACGCGGGGATGGCATCGGCCGGCTCCACTGACAACGGCGCGATCCGCTCCCGCGGCGGCAGCACGGTATGCGGCTCGTCCTTGCGCTTGTACAGGACATCGAGTTCGGCCAGGTCTACGCCGGCGAGTTGACCAACGAACGCGGCCCGCTCGCCCGGGGATAGGCGGTCCCAGCCGAAGAGGACGTTGTCTTGCCCATGAAGTCGGAGGCGGTGGATCAGGTCGGGGGGCGCGTCGAGCATCAATGTCTTCCGTAGGGTGGGTCAAGCCCGGCTCTGCGGGCGCCGACCTACCGGGCGGGAACGTAGTAGGCACACTCCGTGTGCCGTTCCGGCGACGGCACACGGAGTGTGCCTACTACGTTGCGCGCCCGGTGGGTCGGCGCTCGAAGACTCGCTTAACCCATCCTACGAGACGAGACGCGGCTCACTTCCGTTTCACGTCCTTGTCGAGGATGTCCGCCCGCGTCTGCCGGTCGTCGAGCAGGTGCTCGGCGAAGAAGTCCCACATCCGCTGGGTGAAGTACGGCTGCGCCGGGCCGTACCCGTGCCGGGCGCCGGGGATGATGAGCATCTCGAACCGCTTGTTCGCCTTGATGAGCGCGTCCACCAGCCGCATCGTGTTCGCCGGGTGGACGTTGTTGTCGATCTCCCCGTGCACCAGTAGCAGGTGGCCCTTGAGGTTGGCGGCCAACTCCGTGTTGGTCGGCACCTTGATCTCAAAGTGCGTCTTCAGCGTGGCCTTCTTTTGCGACGCGGAACCGCCCTTCAACGCGGCGAGCTTCCGCGTGACCTCGGCGATCTGTTTTTCGAGGTCGGCGACCCGGTCCTGCCGGTCGTCGGGCGGCCGGCGGGTGCGGGTCCGGCCGCCGGTCCGGGCGCCGGTCCCGGCCGACTTCTGCTCGCCCTCGGTCGCCGCCACCTCCTTCAGGCCGTGGTAGCGCTCCGACCAGGAGTTGTTGTAGATGTTGTTGTCGTGGTTGCCGGACGACGCGACCGCCGCCTTGAAGAACTCGTTGTACGGCTTCTGAAGGACCGCCGCGGCCGACATGAACCCGCCACCGGAGTGGCCGTAGATGCCGACCCGGTCCAGGTCAATGTACGGGTGCCGGGCGGCCAGTTCCTCGATCGCCGCCTTCTTGTCGGCCAGCCCGTAGTCACGGAGGTTGAAGTACCCGTAGCTGTGGTACGCCTTCGACCGCTCCGGGGTGCCGCCGCGGTGGCCGACCTGGATCACGATGAACCCGAGCTGCGCCAGCTGCATGTAGCTGCTGTACGCCGCGAACGAGTGCGTCACCCCTTCCTGCTGCGGGCCGGGGTAGACGTAGCAGATGATCGGGTACTTCTTCGCCGAGTCGAAGTCGAACGGTTTCCACATGTTCCCGTACAGGTCGGTCGTCCCGTCCGCCGCCTTCACGATGAACGTCTCGGGCGGCTTCCAGCCGGTCTTCCGCAGGGCCGTCAGGTCGGTCTGCTCCAGCTTCATCAACTCCTTGCCCGAGTCGTCGCGGAGGACCGCGACCGGCGACTGGTCCACCCGCGAGTAGTTGTCCACGACGTACTTCCGGGACGGGGACAGGGCCGACGGCCGGGCCGTCCCCGGCGTGAACCGCCCGCCGCGCCGGCCGGACCCACCACCGCCGGTGATGCTGTGCGTGCCGTTGCCGGGGGTCAAGAGCGTCAGGCCGGTGCCGTCGAGCTTCACCCGATACAGATGGTAGTTGTAAATGTTCTCGCCCAGCTCCCGCGCGTTGCCGACGAAGTAAAGCGTGCGGTCCTTCGCGTCCACGTCCACGATCCGGGACGACCGCCAGTCGCCGGACGTGATCGGGTTCAACAGCTTGCCGTCGTGGCCGTACAGGTAGAAGTGGCCCCACCCGGATCGCTCCGACCACCAGATCATCTCCCCCGTCTCCTCGACGTACCGCGGCGACTGGAAGTCCAGGTACGCGGCGTCGAACCCCTCGGCGAACAGGCACTTCTCCTGGCCGGTCGAGATGTTCAGCGAGCACACTTCCAGGTGCCGCAGCAGCCGGTCGCGGCGGACGAACCGCAGCACGTCGGGGGCCTTCTTGTCCCAGTGGACGTCGGAGTAGCTCTCGTCCGTCCATTTCGGCGTGACGCGGACGACCTTGCACCCGTCGGCGTGGCAGACGTACAGCTCCGGCTTGCGGACCGCCTCCTCGCCGGGCATCGGGTACTTGTACGTCTCCAGCCGGGGCCGTGGGGTGGCGATCGAGTTGACCAGGAACAGGTCCTTCACCCCGCGGCCGTCAGTGCGGGTGACGTGGAAGTACTTCGAGTCCACCGACCAGGTGACGCGCGGCAGCGACTTGCGCTCGGGCGCCGGCGGCTGCGGATCGCCGTCTGACCGGCGGGTGCCGCCGAACCCGAACCCGCCGCCGGCGAAGCTGTACTCCGCGGCTCCGTCGGAGGTGAGCTGGACCGCCTTGTCCTCCTTCCCCTCCTCGGCCAGGTACAGGTTGTACTTGTAGGCGTAGACGTACTTCTTCTTGTCCGGGGCGTAAGCCTTGTAGCTCGGCGCCGCGGTCCGTCGGCTGGCCGGCGGCGGGGTGCCCTCCTGCTGCTCCTGCTGCTGGTCGTCCTGGCGGTCGTCGTCGCGCCGGCGCTGCTGTATCTCGCGGAGCCGGTCGCGCTGCTCCTGGGTCATCTGGGCGAGTGCTTCCGGCGGCAGCTGCGGCCCCCGCGGGGCGCGGCCGAGCTTCGTGAGCTTCTTCGCGGCGAGGTCGTACTCGTAGCGGAACTCGCCAGCGACGAAGCGGAACTTCGCCCCGTCGTCGGTGACGGACTCGGACGCGAGCTTCAGGGTCGCCTCGTCGGTCGGCTTCCGGCTCAGCTCGGAGAGCCGGGCGGCGAGCGTCCCCGTGTCGAGCAGCGGCACGCGAGACTTCTTCTCGCAGTCCACCTTCCAGTAGCGGACGCCGGCCGGGGTGCGGATCTCGTACCAGAAAACGTCGGTCTTGCCGAGCCACCTCGGGCTGACCAGCGAGCTGCCCCCTTCCGGGACGTGCTGGGCGACGAACTCCCGGGAGAACTTCATCGCCAGGGGGTAGTTGGCGCCCGTGACCTTCTGCGGGTCGGCGGCCGGGGCGATGGTGGCGAGGGTGACGAAGGCGGCGACCAGTCCGAGGTGGACGAACCAGCGGGCCACCGGCCACGAGGCGGAGGGGGACATGGGCAGCTCCAGCGGTGGGAGGGCGGACAGACCGCCCAGTTTACCATCGCCGCCCGAAGTGCAGTACACGCCTGGGTTTTTGTGAGAGGGTTTTAATGCGATACACGGGCCGAGTGGACGGGGGGGCCGGACCTGCTAAGAATGATCTACCGGTACGCGGAGCAGGTCTGTACGGGCGTACCCGTACCCGCCGTCATGGCGGACGGACCTGCCCCTGTTGGCCGGGGCCCACGCCCCGGCCGGCAGGGAGGGCGAATCACTCGGCCCGAGCCGTTGCCGGCGGGTGTCCACACTGGATGAGTACCCCGTCCCCCGCCCCGCACACGGGGCACCAGAGCTTCTGGCTCTGGGTCATGTGTCTGACCGGCGTCGATTACTTCTCCACCCTCGGCTACCAGCCGTCCATCGCGTTCGAGAACGCGGGCCTGCTCGCCCCGTTCGCCACCGTCGTCCTGGTCCTCGTGACCCTGTTCGGGGCGCTGCCGGTCTACCGGTACGTCGCCGGCCGATCGTTCACCGGCCAGGGGTCGATCGGAATGCTCGCCAGGCTGATGAGCGGGTGGACCGGCAAGCTGGTGGTGCTGGTCCTGCTCGGGTTCGCGGCCACCGACTTCGTCATCACCAAGACGCTCTCCACGGCGGACGCGGCCGAGCACCTGATTAGCAACCCGCACTGGCCGCTCGAACACGCCGACCATGCGACCGCGGACCACCAGCGGATGCTTGTGACGGCCGGGTTGCTGGTCCTTCTGGGCGCGATGTTTCTCCGCGGGTTCCGGGAGGTGATCGGGGCCGCCGTCGTCCTGGTCGGCGCCTACCTGGTGCTGAACGCGGTCATCGTCGGGGCCGGGTTGGTCCACCTGGCGGAGCACCCCGCCTTGGTGTCGGGCTGGCTGGATCGGGTGGCCGCCGGCGAGTGGTATCTCGGCCACGCCCCGGTGCCCGGGACCGGCGTCGGGTCGGTGGCGGTCATCAGCCTGATCCTGTTCCCGAGCCTGGCCCTCGGACTGAGCGGGTTCGAGACAGGCGTCGCGGTGATGCCGCTGGTCAAGGGCGACCCCGGCGACGACCCGACGCGGCCCGACGGCCGGGTCCGCAACACCCGGCGGCTGCTGACGACTGCCGCTCTCATCATGGCGGTCTTCCTGCTCGGCTCGTCGCTGATGGTCAGCACGCTGGTTGACCCGGCCGCGCTCGTCCCCTACGACGCGACGGGGCACCCGGTCCCGGGGCTGGAGGGGAAGAAGTTGCCGGCCGCCGACCGGGCGCTGGCGTACCTGGCGCACGCGGAGGGTGGGCTGAAGCTGGCCCCGTTCTTCGGCGAGACGTTCGGCACGGCCTACGACCTGGTGACGGTGGCGATCCTCTGGTTCGCCGGCGCCAGCGCGATGGCCGGGCTGCTGAACCTGGTGCCGCAATACCTGCCGCGGTACGGGATGGCCCCGGAGTGGACGCTGGCGTTCCGCCCGCTGGTGGTGCTGTTCACCGGGATCAACCTGTTCGTGACGTGGGTGTTCGGCGCGAGCGTCAAGGCCCAGAGCAACGCCTACGCCACCGGCGTGCTGGTGCTCATCACCAGCGCCTGCGTGGCGACGGTGATCGACCGTTGGCGGTCGGCGTCGGGGCCGTGGTGGCGGCGGGTGCCGTGGGCGTTCTGCGCGATCACGGCGGTGTTCGCCTACACCACATCGGACGTGGTGCTGAGCAAGCCGGACGGGATCAAGATCGCGGGCTGCTTCGTCGCGGCCATCCTGGTCACGTCGCTGACCTCGCGGGTGGCGCGGAGCCGGGAGCTGCGGTTCCGGGGGTTCGACATCCCGGACCCGGAGTCGAAGCTGTTCTGGGACGCGATCCGGCACCTGGACCTGTCGGTGCTGGTGCCGCACCGACCGGGGCGGCGGTCGCTGGCCGAGAAGGAGGAGACGATCCGCCGGGAGCACCGCATCCCCCGGTACGCGATGATCGTCTTCGTCGAGGTCGAGTTGGCCGACCCCAGCGAGTTCCTGAACCGCCCGGAGCTGACCGTCACCCGGGCGGAGGGGCGCTACGTGATGCTGGTGCGGAACGCCGCCTCGGTCTCGCACACCCTGGCGGCGGTGGCCCTGGAGATGGCGAAGGGCGGCAACCGGCCGGAGGTCCACTTCGGGTGGACCGAGGAGTCGCCGGTGAGCGGGACGCTGGGGTTCCTGCTGTTCGGCGAGGGGAACGTGCCGTGGATGGTCCGCGAACTGTTGCACCGGGCCGAGCCGGACCCGGCCCGACGGCCGAAGGTGAGCGTGGCCGACAGCTGACGCGGATCACAAACGCGAAGCCCCCGCCGTCCGGCGGGGGCTTCGGAGTGGGCGCTACTGGATTTGAACCAGTGACTTCCACCGTGTGAGGATGGCACTCTAGCCGCTGAGTTAAGCGCCCGGACCTCCCGGCTCGCGGCCGGGAGTGTCTATGTACCGGACCCCGACGGGCCGGTCAAGGTTCACACCTTGGGCGGCAGGTTCGTCGCCGGAGCGTCGTCGAACTTCGGGGCCGCCGGGGCCGTCACCCGCTGCGGCGGGCGGACCGGCTCCGGCTCGATTGCCGTGCGAGTGCCGGACGTGGCCGTGTTAAGCTCGTCCTCCATGCCGCCGATCCCCTTCTTGAACTCGATCACTGTCTTGCCCAGCGACCGGCCGATGTCGGGGAGCTTGCGGCCGAACAGCAGGACGCCCAGGAGTAGCAGCAGCAGAATTTCCTGCATGCCGAGGCCGAACATGTGTCCATCCTCCTCGTCGGGTGAGTGAGAAGCGCGAACAAACTACGAGCGGGAGGAGGTCGAAGGTAACCCCACCGGCGGCGTGTCTGCAGACTGAGGGAATCTTATCAGCCGCACCGCCGGGCGTGCAAGGAGCCGGGCCGGGATTTTTTCGCGGGGCCGTCCGGTCAGTCCGCCTTCGGGGCGACGCGGAGCGTCACCAGCACCGGGAAGTGGTCGCTGTACCCGCGGCCGCCGGTCGGCGGATTGGTCGGGTTGCCGAAGCGCCACGGCTCTCGGCGCGAGCCTCGGGTCAGGCCGTCGGTCGGCACCCGCACACTCTCCGGGTCGCACGACCAGCCCGCCGGGTCCAGCATCCCGGGCGAGACGCAGACGTGGTCGTAGATCAGCGGCTTCCGATACCACAGCGTCCCGAACTGCTGCGGCGACTTGCCGGCGAGCAGGTCCAGCAGCCGGGGCGGGTCCGCGGCCGGCACGACGAGAGACCGATCGCCGGTCGCCCGGAGTTCGTGGACCACCGGGTCGGAGTCCGGGGTGTCGTTGAAGTCGCCGCAGACGAGCAGGTCCACGTCCGGCCGAGCGCGGGCGGCGTCCCGATACACCTCGGCGATCGTCCGGGCGTAGTTCGCCCGGCCCTCGTCGCCGTCGCTGCCGTCGCGCTGGCGAAGCTGCGACGTCCAGTGGCTGGCGATGACGGTCAGGTCGTGCCCGTTGGCCGCGAGGTGTACTTCCAGGATGCGCAGCAGCCGGCCATGCATTCGAGTCTCTGCAGGGGCCACGTTCAACCTTGTGATGAGGCACGGGGCGATGTGCCGACCAGCGTCCAGGTTCCGCATCGCCACCTGGGTGTACTGCCAGGCCGGGTCGAGCTTGCGGTTGAGCGCGTCGCGCAACAGTTCCGCCGCCCGGACACTCTCGACCTCGACACAGGCGATCACGTCCGGCCCGTGCCCGCCGTTCAGGGCGAGCAAGGCCGAGGCAATGTGGTCGTATTTCTCCTGCCGCATCCCGGCGTCGTGGGCGAACGAATTGTCGTACTCCTCGTCCACCGTACGCCGGTCGTCGTCGGCGTCGTCGAACAGGTTCTCCACGTTCCAGAAGCAGAACAGGTACGTCCCGGACCCGTCCGGGTTCGTCCCCGTTACCGGCGGTTGGTTGCCGTAGGGCGACCGAGTCCACTGGATGGTAAACCAGACCGCCACCCCAAGCAGCACGAGGACGGCCAGGCCGATCTGGTATTTCCGGGGGAGGGCGAGGAAGGACTGGACGGCTTCGCGTACGAGCCTGTCCTGCCGCGGCCGGCGAGCCATGACGAGGCCCATCCCGGGGTGTTGGGGAAGCGGGGCAGTACCCGATTGTACGACCGGGGGAGGAAAGTCGGCTAGACACGACTAGACGGGGCGGTATGGTGTCGGCCCGCGCAAGGGTGTAGCTGTCGGCACTGGAGGGCCGGTGATGAAGCGCTCGGGGCAACTGCTCGGACTGGCCGTCGGGATCGGGCTGGGGGTGGCCGCCTCGGCTTACTTCGGCCGGCCGGAGCCGGCCGTGGCCGGGTCCAACGACCGCACCCAGGACTATGTGATGGCGACCGGGGCGGTGTCGCTCAACCCCCGGCAGCAGTCCGACGGGGTGTGGCTACTCGACTACCGGTCCGGCAAGCTGCTCGGGACGGTCATTGACCGCAACGTCGGCAAGATCGTCGGCTGGGCCGAGGTGGACCTGGTCGCGGAGTTCGAGCTGGCCCCGAAGCAGGACGTGCACTTCATGATGGTGACGGGGTGGATCACCGCGGGGCAGTCCGCCCTATACGTCGCCGAGACGAGTACCGGCAAGTTCGGGGTGTACACGATGGGGCCGGGCGTCAACGGCGGCGTGGTCATCCGCCGGCACGACCTAACCGTGTTCCGCAAGGTCGAGCCGCCGGCCCCCGGCCCTGCTCCGGCCGCGGCGCCTGGCCCGGCCGCAGCTCCGGTCGTACCCAAGCCGGGCGGCTGACCTTCTTTCTCCCTCCCCCCTTGGGGGGGAGGGCCGGGGGAGGGGTCGTGCGCCTTAACCCCAACCCCCTCCCCGAAGCGGGGAGGGGGAGCCAGAGTTAGCAACTCGTTAGCCGTTCGCGTTTTTCTCTTCCGCGTCGCCATCGCTATGATGCCGGGTAAGGGTGTTTCAGCTGAACCCCGGCCCGGCGTCCGATGATCGACGCGCACCTCCACGTCGTCCCCCCGAATCTGCCCGGCGTCGGGCCGCTGGACCCGATCTGCACCGCCTCGCCGGACGTGGTCGCCGCGGCGGTCCGCGCGGAGATGCGGTCGGCCGGGGTGACGGCCGCGTTCGCCATGGGCGAGTTCAGCAGCAACCCGGCCGACCCGCTCGGCATCCACAAGACGCTACACGTCGCCGAGATGGTCCCCGGCCTGCGGGCGATCGGCGTCCTGGACCCGGCTCGCGGCGACGACCCCGACCACCTGCGGCGCGTCGAGGCGGAGTTGGCCCGCGGCCGGGTGGTCGCGCTCAAGGCGTACCTCGGCTACCTGCACTACGAGCCGGCCCACCCCGGCTACCGGCGGTACTACGAGTTGGCCTGTCGGTTCAAGCTGCCGGTCTTCTTCCACACTGGCGACACCTACTCCTCGCTGGCCAAGCTCAAGTACGCCCACCCGCTCGGGGTGGACGAGGTGGCGGTCGATCACCCGGACTGTCGGTTCGTGCTCTGCCACTTCGGCAACCCGTGGCTGACCGACGCGGCACAGGTCGTCTACAAGAACCTCAACGTCTGGGCCGACCTGTCCGGGTTGGTGGTCGGCGACGGGTCGGTCTTCGCTGACGAAGAGCGCAAGGACGTGCTGTCCGACCTGGCGGCCGCGGTGCGGCGCGCGTTCCGCTACTCGGAGCGGCCGAACAGGTTCATCTTCGGCACCGACTGGCCGCTGGTGTCGATCGCCCCGTACCGGCAGTTCATCGCGTCGGTGATCCCGTCCACCTGGCACCAGGATGTGTTCGAGGACAATGCGCGGACACTGTTCCGAATGTAGTCCGCTCGCTCCGCGAGCGGTCCCGCCAAACGGGTCGGGGACCGTTCGGTCGCCACCAACCACCTAAACAAGACCGCTCGCGGAGCGAGCGGACTACATTCCGCACCCTTCCCGCGTGCCGATGTTCTGCGATAATCCGAATGACCGACACCAACCGCACCAGAGTTTCGTCCCGATGCTCAATACCGCCTTGAAGGACGCTGTCTTCCGGGTGCTGCCGCGGGTGACGACGCCCGCCCAGTACGCGGGCGGCGAACTGAACGCCGTGCCGAAGGACCACCGGCAGGTCCGCGGCAAGCTCTGCCTGTGCTTCCCGGACACCTACGGCCTGGGTATGAGCCACCACGGCTTCCAGGTCCTCTACTCGATCCTGAACGCCGACCCGCAATGGGCCTGCGAGCGGGCGTTCACCCCCTGGCTCGATTACGAGGCGGAACTCCGAAGCAACCGACTCGCCCTGTACGGACTGGAGACGTTCACGCCGCTCTCCGAGTTCGACCTGCTGGGTTTTAGCCTCCAGTACGAGGTGAGCTACACCAACGTCCTGACCATGCTCGACCTGGGCGGCGTGCCGCACTTCTCGGCGGACCGCCGCGTCACCGACCCTCTGGTGATCGCCGGCGGGCCGGGGGCACAGAACCCGGAACTGCTCGCCCCGTTCGTGGACCTGTTCGTCATCGGCGACGGCGAGGAGTCCTTGCCGTGGGTGATGGAGAAGTGGGTCACGCTCAAGGAGCGGGCGCTGCGGGACGGCGACTTGTCGTACCGCCGGCGGCAGGAGATGATCGCGGAGATTGTCGGCACCGTGACGTGGGCGTACGCGCCGATGTTCTACGAGCCGGAGTATCACGCCGACGGCACCATCGCCACGGTCAACCGGCTGCGGGCGGACGTGCCGGCCGAGATCACTTCCTGTGTCATCTCGAAGGACTTCGACGAGTTCCCACTGCCGACGAAGCCCGTCGTGCCGTTCGTGCAGACGCCGCACGACCGGATCGCCATCGAGATCATGCGCGGCTGCCCGCACCAGTGCCGGTTCTGCCAGTCCACCGTCATCAAGCGGCCGCTCCGCGTGCGGTCCGTCGA
Organism: Fimbriiglobus sp.; assembly: GCA_035699305.1. GTDB lineage: Bacteria > Planctomycetota > Planctomycetia > Gemmatales > Gemmataceae > DASSAT01. The sequence goes on from DASSAT010000807.1 coordinate 15,707, forward strand.
GACGATCGTCAATGCGGCGCTGGAGAGTTACCGCAACACCGGGACCAACGAGATCAGTCTGCTGTCGCTCTCCAGCAGCGACTACCCGCACTTCGAGGAACTGGTCAAGAAGATGTTCGAGGTATTCACTCCGCTCGGGGTGAACGTCTCGTTGCCGAGCCTGCGCATCAACCACCAACTGCGGTCGCTGCCGGGGCTGATCCAGGGGGTCCGCAAGGCCGGGCTGACGCTGGCCCCGGAGGTCGCCCGCGACGACATGCGCGAGCAGATTCGCAAGCGGATCAAGAACGACGACCTGTACGTCGGCTGCCGGGAGGCGTTCAAGAACGGCTGGCAGAAGGTGAAGCTGTACTTCCTCTGCGGCCTGCCCGGCGAGCGAGCCGTGGACCTGGACGGCATCATCGAGATGGCGGAGACGATCAGCCAGATTAGCCGGGAGGTGACGGGTCGATACCGGGAGGTGACGGCGTCGGTGTCGAACTTCGTGCCGAAGCCGCACACCCCGTACCAGTGGAGCGGGATGCAGACCCGCGACTACCTGCACTGGGCCGGCGACTACCTGCACCGCAAGAAGCGACTCAAGAGCGTCCGGGTCAACCAGCACAGCATCGAGACGAGTTTGCTGGAGGGCATCCTCACCCGCGGCGACCGGCGGGTAGCCCCGGCGTTGTACGAAGCCTGGAAGCGCGGCGCCCGGCTCGACGGCTGGCGGGAGTGCTTCCGGCCGAAGCTATGGTGGGACACGTTCCGCGATTTGGGGATCGACGTGGGCTTCTACAGCCATCGGCAGCGACCGATCGGCGAGCGGCTGCCGTGGGATCACGTCAACGTCAAGAAGGGCCGGGCGTACCTGGAGAAGGAGCAGGAACGGAGCGTCATACAGTTGCAGGTGATGGCCGACGCGGTCGGCGAATCGAACGGGTGCGGGGGGTAAGCCATGAACATGAAGCTGACGATGCCCGAACTGCCGGCGGTCGCACTACCGCCGCAGGGATATTGCCGACGGCTGTTCTCAAAAGTCGAGTACTGGCGGATGTCCGATCTGGGCTTCTTCATCGACCAGAAGGTCGAACTTATTGCCGGAGAGGTCATCCAGATGGCCGCACAGGGCAATCGGCACACCGCGGGAATAACCCTGGTTGCCCGGGCCTTGGATCAGGTGTTTCAAACGGGGTACTGGGTTCGTACCCAGGGAACACTCGACTTAACGCCGTCATCCATGCCCGACCCGGACATCGCGGTCGTCACCGGAGACCCGGCCCATCCCGACCCGGAAGTCCCGAAGACGGCATTGCTGATCGTGGAGGTGAGTGACTCTACGCTGAGTGATGACCGGAATTGGAAAGCCAGTCTATATGCGGCCGCCGGGATTACCGATTATTGGATTCTGAACTTGCAGGACAACCGACTCGAAATCCGCCGCGACCCGACGCCGGACGCGACCCAGGCGTTCGGGCACAGCTACTCGACTCTGACTACGCTCGTCGCTGGCGACTTCGCATCCCCGCTCGCCGCCCCGACCGCCCGGGTCTCCGTCGCCGACCTGCTGCCGGGCTGAGTTACTCGTCCGACGGGCCGAGCACCCGGGTCGGGCTGGTCCAGTTCGGCTGGAACACCTCGTCCTTCTGGCGGTGCTTGTTCACCCCGACCGCGACCGCCTGCACCGCCAGGAACCACGACCGGAACGCGGCCGCCCAGTCCGCCTTCTTGGCTGCCTTGTCGGCCTCGGCCGCGAGCTTGTCGTGGGCCTTCCAGTCGATGCCCAGGTCCTTGTCCTTGGTCGATTCCTTCAGCGACGCGTCCAGCTCGGCGAACCGTTCGGCGATCGGCTTGCCGACCTCGAACGAGTAGTCGCGGTACAACCGTAGCTCGACCGGCTCGCCTGCCGAGGCGGCGTCTCCACCGTCGGGCTGGGTGCGGAGTTGGAGGTACAGGCCGACAAGCCCGGCGAGGATCAGCACCGCGGCCAGCAGGAACGCCGGCATCGCCCCGGGCATCGCCCCGGACTTCAGCCACACCGACAGGCCGGCGACCGCCACCCCGAACCCCAGGCTGAGGTACGGCCACGGGACGACGCGGTTGATCGCCGCGAACGCCCGCCGCAGCCCGCCGCCAGCCGCCGAGCCGGCCGCCCCGCCCCCGGCGGGGACGTGGACGATCAGGCAGGTGATGTTGTCCGGCCCGCCACGGAGATTCGCCAGCGCGACCAGGTGCGGCACCGCCTCCTCCGGCGGGAACGAGGTGACGACCGCCCCGATCTCGTCCGGGGTGACGAGGTTGGACAGCCCGTCGCTGCACAGCAGGAAGGTGTCGCCCGGCTCGACCGGGTGCGGCCCCTCCAGGTCCACCTCGACCTCGGCGTCCGGGCCGAGCGAGCGGATGATGACGTTGCGCTTGAAGTCGCCGAGTTCGTCCGGGTCGATCCCCTGCCGGCGGGCGACCTCCCAGACCCAGGAGTGGTCGAAGGTGAGCTGCTGGACCCGGCCGCCGCGGACGCGGTAGGCCCGGCTGTCGCCGACGTGGCCGACCCAGGCGCCCTCCGGGCGGATGACTATCGCTGTCGCGGTGGTGCCCAGCCCCTTGAACTCGGGGTTGTTCTTGCCGATGGCGAAGATCGCCTCGTTGGCCTCGTGGAACGCCCGGGCGAGGGCCGCCCGCACCCCCTCCTGGGCGACGTGCTTCTGGTAGGTCAGGGGGATGTCGCGGATGGCCTTGGCGCTTGCCTTCTCGCCGACCGCATGGCCGCCCATCCCGTCGGCGACGATGAACACGTGGCCCTGGACGCGCCAGACCGCGTCGTCGGCGGCGGGCTGGGCGGCGCAGGCGTCCTGGTTGTGGCTCCGTTTGACCCCGACGTCGGTCAGGCTGGCGTACCGGATTTTCACGGGCGGGCCACCGAGGGAGTCCAGGGAACCGGGCGGCAACGGCCACCGTTATTGTATCGACACACACCCCGTCGGGGTGTCACCTTTTGGAAGCGTCCGACACACATCTGCGAGGGGATCGCCGGGACCGGGTCGATCCGACTTGACCGGTCCTCCGCCGGACGCTATCCCGCGGTCACAGAATCATAGCACCAACGCGGGCCGATGGCCGGAGGCGGGATGACCACCTGGCGGAACGGACTGCTGCTCGCGGCGGCCGGCCTGACGGTCGGGTGCGTGGACCGCCGGTATGTCGTCGAGACGAACGTCCCGGGCGCCCAGGTGTCCGTGGACGGGGTGCCGATCGGCGCCGCCCCCGCCGACGCCCGGTGGGAGTACGCCGGGGACTACGAGTTCAAGGCGGTCGCGCCCGGGTACGAGCCGCTCACCCAGCGGGTGACGCTCCGGCCGAAGTGGCACAACTACCCGCCACTGGACTTCTTCGCCGAGGTGCTCTGGCCGTTCCGCATCGAGGACGTCCGCCAGGTGCAACTGGTGCTCGAACCGGTGCGACCGGTCAACCAAGTTGAGCTCCTCAATGCCGCCATCGCGCTGCGGGAGAAGGGACTGAATCTGCCGCCGCCGACCATAGCGGACGAGACGCCGCTGCCGCCAGGCCCGCCGCAGACGGCGCCGCCGGTCGCGCCGCCGGTGGCGCCGATCCCGACGAACATTGTCCCGCCCTTCCAGGTCGCCCCGCCCGGCCCGGCACCGGCGCTGCCGCTGACTGGGCGGGTCGAGCCGACCCCGCCGCCGCCCGGCCCGGTGTCCGGCGACCGGCGGTAGCCACGCCCGCCCCAAAACTGCCTCACTCCCTCATCGACCCGACGACCCGGATCAGGCGGCGCTCCCACACCGCCCGCTCCGACCACGGGCATGACCCCTCCGCGACCACCACGACATCTCCGACCCGGATCGCCGAGTAGACCACCAACTTCTCCGCCGACCGGGCCGCGTTCTCCCCGCCGGGCGTGACCCGCAGCCGCATCGGCGGCGTGCCGGCCGCTTCCGGCGCGGGCAGGGCGTCCCCTTCCGGCTCACCCGTTAGCTCGACGAACTTCGTCGGGCCGAAGACCTCGGGGTCGAGGGTGTGCCGCTTGCGGACGTACTTGCCTCCAACATCAGCCGCGTCCCCCTCGTCCTTCAGGACGAGGACGACGAGCGTCGCCCGGGGCGGGAAGTCACTCTTCCGACGACTCGGCAACTCGCCCTTCAGGAGCAGGTCGGCCTTCGGGTCCTCGTCGGTGGGGGCCAGACCCTCCGGCTTCTTCCAGACCGACGCCTCGCCGGTCAACTGATAGTTCGCCGCCGTGCCGCGGAAGACGGTGCCGGGCGCGGCCGGCCGGATGCCCTCGCCCGGTTGGCCGTCGAGGACGCGGAACCGTGCCCGCAGGTCGTCGAACTGGGTCGCCAGCTCGGCCGCGTCGCGCTCGGCGGACCAGGTGTAGAACCAGTACCCGAACCCTTTGTGACCGAGTAGGTAGACCTCGCCGGAGCACACCGAGCCGGTCCCCTTGCGCTCGCCGCGGAACCGGCACCGCCGGGCGTCGAGGCCGGCCCACGTCGCCGGTTCCAGCGGCAGCTCCTCCGGCAGGTTCAGGAACACCCGCCGGAGCTGGTCGGACATCTTGTCCCGCAGCTCACCCTCGGTCGGCGACTGGGCGCCGAAGTCGCTGACCTCCAGTGCCGCCCACGCCCCAGGCGGCTCGGTCCGCCGCAAGCCGAACGCATGCACGTCGAGCGCGTTGCGGGTCTCCTGGTCCTGCTCCCACGGCGGCCCGGGGAACGTGTACGCGAAGTTCTTGTCCGCGACGACGACCTCGCGGGACGGCGGCGGCCCGGTTTCGACCTGAGTGATGGTCCGCTTCGCCAGCATCGCCACATACAGCGCCGCCCCGATCACTCCGAACAGGAGCATCACGCCGCCGATAGTCATCAGGATCGGGAACCCCTCGCCGCGGCGCCGACGGACCGGGAGGTCCGGTTCGGCCTCGACGGGCAGGCCGGCGAGGCGGGCGATTGGGGGATGATCTTGCGGGGGCGGCGGTTGGCCGGCCGGCGACGGGCCGAGCGTAAACCGCATCGCGCAGCGCGGGCAAGTGAGCACCGCCCCGGCCGGCACCTGGGTCGGGTCGAACAGGAACGGACAGCTCGGGTTCGGGCACTTCAGGGCAGGCATGGCGGACCTTGCGGGTTATTCGTCATCCGATTGTACCTCCTCCCCGTTGTCGGCGGTGTCGGTCAGGGTCGTCGCCTGGACCGTGACCGGGTTCGGCGAGGCGGGGTCAGTCACCCGGAGCACGGCCGCCCCGTCGAGGACCGCTTCGAGGTGGGGGCGGATCGCCGACGCCCGCCAGCCGTGCGCCAGTTGGGTGTCGGCGGGCGACTTGCCGCCCGGCTGGCGGGCGCGGACCAGCGCCTTGAGGTCGGCCGAGGTGGCAACCAGGTTCGGGGCCAGCCGCAACCGGCCGCACAACTCGGCCAGCACCACCCCGAGCAGGGCAGCGAGGGTGGCGACGTGCGGCGGGTCGTTCTCCCGTTCGGCAACCGCCGGGCACTCCGACTGCGGCAGCGCCAGCGCCCGGTGGACGGTGGACAGGATCGCCTCCGTCTCCCCGCGCGGCACCCCGCGCAGCGAGTGCACGTCGTCCGGGTGGCGCGTGGCCCGGCGGGCGATCTCGACGATCAGGTCGTCGCGCAGGAGGACCCGCGGCGGGCGGTTGAGCCGGGCGGCGAAATCCTCCCGCCAGACGTACACCTCCCGGGCGACCGCCAGCTCCCGCCGGCCCAGTCCGCCCAGCCCCTTGAGCCGCCGCCACTTCTCCACCGCCGGGTCGTCGGCCGTCGCCCGGGTGACGAACGCCTTGAACTCCTCGACCGCCCACGATCCACGCTTCAACGTCTTGAGCCGGTCCGACAGCCGCCCCCACAGCGGCAGCAGGTAGCGCACGTCGTCGAAAGCATAGCGCACCTGGTTCGGGGTCAGCGGCCGCCGCCGCCAGTCGGTCAGCGTCTCGCCCTTGTGCGCCCGCGCCCCGAGCACCTCCTGCACCAGCCCGCCGTAGCCGATTGGGAAGGTCATCCCGACCAGCGCCGCGGCCACCTGCACGTCGGCCACGTTGGTCGGCGGCCGGCCGGTGGCGAACCGGCACATCCGCACCTCCTCGCGCCCGGCGTGGACGACTACGACCCGGTTGGGGTCGTGCAGCAGGTCCCAGAACTCGTCCAGCGGGCCGCACCCGAGCGGGTCGATCAGGAACAGGTGGTCGCGGATGGCGACCTGGACCAGACACAGGTCGGGGCGGTAGCTGTCCTCGCCGACGAACTCGGTGTCGAACCCGACGTGGTCGGCCGCCCGCAGGAGGTCGAGGCACGCGGCGAGCCGGTCCGGCCGGTCGATGGCGTGCTCGGGCAGGGCCGGGGGCTGGAACGGTCGGCGAGTCATCGGAGCCGGTGGGTAGGAGGGAGCCGGCCCGCCCCGCGAGCCGCTTGTTCTTCCTACATACCCACGGGCAGACAGGAAATGGGTCGGGGTAAGGGGGCCAAGGGGGCCAACAGTTTTTGGATCACCCTGCCTGGCCGTGAGCTTGGGCGGTCATGAACTCTGGTGCGTGTTACGTTTCCCGGTCGTCACGCACCCGTCACTGCCACGTACCCCTCAGCCCACTGATCCTGATCGACGCGGTATTCATCGATGGGGAACCCATCCGGTGCATCGGAGAAACCGGGTCGATATCTCAGCCGCGTCACAGCCGATTCCGCTTTCTCCCGCGAGGAGTACACGCCGATGATTTTGACATCCTCGGACCCGTCTTCCCGCGAATGGACGTGCTGAAGCACGAAAACGCTCGCCATTGGTGGCCTCCCGCACATCACTCGAACGCCCGGTCGCCCCACTTCTTGATCTTGTTGAACTCGCTGCCCGGTCCAGTCGGGTAGTTCCCGGCTCCGTACTTATCGTCGAGCAACCTCTTGGCGAAGTCCCGTCCTGTCTCGCTCGTCAGAGGTCGTTCTCCCTGCACCCAACTCGGTACGTCATCAGCCGCTTCTTTGCCACTCAGCCCCGGCTTCTTCTTCTTGTGCATCGTGTGCGACCGGTCACGGCGTCCGTGAGCTGGTGACAGCGAAACTCATCGTACCATACCGCGTCTCAGATCGCCCCTTCGCCTGGCCGCTAACGGTCGTGACTCGGATGAAGCGCTTAATTCTTCGGGCGCGTGTAGAGAAGGAGCTGGTAATACGTCTGCGCCTGGCCCCGGACTGTGACCGGGACAGTGGCGACGAGCCTCGGCGGATCGAACCCCGGGGCCAGCGCGGCGGGGAGCGGCCCCTCGTTGACCACCAGCGCCCGGTCCACCTCCGCCAGGGTGTGCGGGCGGAGGGTGAAGTTGCTCGGCCGGGTCGCCCCGGCGAGCTGCTCCGCCGCGACCCCGTTGACGCGCAGCCGGGCCGTGGTCTGGTAGGTGACGCCGAACACCGGCAGCGGCTCATCGTATCGACGGATTACGGAGGCCAGCTCAGCGAACGCCTCCTGCCGGGCCGCGTACCGCGACAGGCGGTCGTGCCGCGGCTTCACGAACGGCAGTGGCGCGATCAGCATGTGAACGAACAGGACCAGCACGCAGCCGGCCGGCAGGACGAAGGAACCGGCCACGGCCCACCGCCACCGCCGCGAAGTACGAACGCCCTCGTACCAGTACGCGGCGACCGGCCAGAAGCCGACGTAGCACGCCAGCGCCCAGTTCGCCTCCAGCGGCCCGCGGACCGCCTTGTACAAGAAGAACCCCAGCGGCAGCGCGTACAGGCACGCGCAAACACGCAGCCGCGGGTCGGTCGCGAGCCGCCGCAGGTTCCACACTACCCATGGGAAGAGCACCAGCGGCATCGTCCCGAACAGCAACAACTGCACCCCGACGAACTCGGCGAACGGCTTCAGCCCGTGCCCGGCGGCCATCGCGTGCGACCACTGGAACCGCAGCGGGGCGAAGTCCTCCCGGACGTTGAACGCCAGCACCGGCAGGACGAACAGGAACGAGACGCACCCGTGCAACAGGTAGCCAGGCACCCAGGCCCGCCACGGCCGGCCGGCGAGCAGAAAGCTCAGGCATCCGGCCGGGACCGCCAGCACGGTCGTGTACTTGCCCAGCGCTCCACACCCGAGCAGCGCGCCACCGACGAACCACATCCAAAGTGGGATCGTCCCGTCGTCTAACCGGCGGTGCGCGATGACCAGCCACGCCAGGTACGCCGACCAGAACAGGAGCAGCGGCGTGTCCGGGGTGATGAGCGCGGCCCCGAAGGTGAACAGCGGGGTCAGGGCCACCCCCGGCAGCAGACGCCGCGGCCGCATCAGCCAGCCGATCACCCCGAGGACCACCACGGACGACAGGCACGCCGGCAGCCGCACGGCGAAGACCGACTGGCCGGCGACCGCTGTCGAGGCGCGGATCATCAGCGCCGTCATCGGCGGGTGGTCGAAGTAGCTGAGCTGGAGGTCGCGGGACCAGCACCAGTAATACAGTTCGTCGTCGGTCGGCGGGAACGTCGCGGCCAGGGCGAGGTACGCGACGGCCAGCGCCGCCAACCCGCCGAAGTAACGGTGCCCCCGCAGCCACGCCGCGGCCGCGGCGAGGACCGGGCCGGGTCGGGCGGCGTTCAGAGTGAATATGTGTCCGCGGATGCGCACCGGCTCCCTCCGGGTCTTCGGTCCCGTCCGTGGGACGCCGCGGTATACCCCAATCCGCCCGGTCGGGCGAGGCCGATCTTCCCTGGGACCGCGGCCGTCCCGGCCGCTCTTGCCCCACCAGTCGGGGCGCCGGGATGTCATCGAAGGCCCC